>JALYMR010000350.1 GCA_030773615.1 Actinomycetota bacterium | reverse complement strand
GGCTGTGGACGATGCGCCAGTACGCGGGCTACGCCTCCGCGCAGGAGTCCAACGCGCGCTACCGCTACCTGCTCGCGCACGGCTCGACCGGGCTCTCCATGGCCTTCGACCTGCCGACCCAGCTCGGCCTGGACTCCGACGACCCGCGCTGCCTGGGTGAGGTCGGGCGCACCGGGGTGGCCATCGACACGATCGACGACATGCGCACCGCCTTCGCCGGCATCCCGCTCGACGAGGTCTCGACCTCCATGACGATCAACGCCCCGGCGGCCGCCCTGCTCCTGCTCTACGAGCTCGTGGCCGAGGAGCAGGGAACGCCGAGCACGGCGCTGCGCGGCACGACGCAGAACGACATCGTCAAGGAGTACGTCGCGCGCGGGAACTTCATCTTCCCGCCCGCGCCGTCCCTGCGGCTGACGACGGACCTCTTCGCCTACTGCCGGGAGCGCCTGCCGCGCTGGAACACGATCTCCATCTCGGGCTACCACTTCCGCGAGAAGGGCTGCTCGGCGGTCCAGGAGGTGGCGTTCACCCTGTGCAGCGCGATCGCCTACGTGCAGGCCGCCCTCGACGCCGGCCTCGCCGTCGACGACTTCGCCCCCCGCCTCGCCTTCTTCTTCAACGCGCACAACAACGTCTTCCAGGAGGTGGCGAAGTTCCGCGCGGCGCGGCGCATGTGGGCTCACCTCATGCGCGACCGCTTCGGCGCCCGCGACCCTCGCTCGCTGACCCTGCGCTTCCACACCCAGACGGGCGGGGTGACGCTCACCGCCCAGCAGCCCCTCAACAACGTCGTGCGCGTCGCCCTGCAGGCCTTCGCCGCCGTGTGCGGCGGCACCCAGTCCCTGCACACGAACGGCTACGACGAGGCGCTCGCGTTGCCCACGGAGCGCGCGGCGAAGCTCGCGCTGCGCACCCAGCAAGTCATCGCGCACGAATCGGGGGCGGCCGACACGGTCGACCCGTTCGCGGGCTCGCACTACGTCGAGGCGCTCACGGACGAGATCGAGGCGCGGGCGGGTGACCTCCTCGCGCGGGTCGACGCCCTCGGCGGCGCGCTGGAGGCGATCGACTTCATCACCGGCGAGATCGACGAGTCCGCCTGGGGCTACAGCGAGCGCTACCGCACGGGGCAGGACGTCGTCGTCGGCGTGAACCGCTACGTCGAGGGCGACGCCGAGGTCGAGGTCGACGAGATCCTGCGGCTGGACCCAGCCGGCGAGCGGGCCCAGGTCGAGCGCCTGCGCGAACGGAAGGCCGCGCGCGACGCCGAGCTCGTCGAGCGCCGGCTCGAGGCCGTGCGCACCGCGGCGCGGGGCACGGACAACGTCTTGCCCCCGCTGCGCGAGGCGCTGGGCGACCGCTGCTCGGTGGGCGAGGTCTGCGGCGCGCTGCGCGACGTCTTCGGCGAGTACCGTCCCCGCGGCTGATGGACCTCGAGCGCGTCCTCATCTGGGTCCACGTGTCGGCGGTCATCGCCGGCCTCGGCGCGCTGTTCGCCACCCCGCTGCTCATGGGGCTCGCCCGGCGCAGCCCGCCCGAGCAGGCCGCCGCCCTGCACCGCGCGCAGCGCGCGATCGGCACCCGCATCGCAACCCCCGGGCTGCTCGTCGTCTTCCTCGCCGGGGCGCTGCTGGCCACGATCGACGACGTGTGGTCGGAGATCTGGGTCACCGTGCCGATCACCATCGCGCTCATCCTGGGCGGCATCGGGGGCGCCATCCTCGCCCCGCGCGAGCGACGGCTCATCGACCTGGCCGAGGGCGGCGGGGGCGCGGAGTACCAGCGGGTGCTCGGGCAGGTGCAGGCTGCGAGCACCATCTCGCTCGCGCTCGTGCTCGTCGCCGCCTTCTTCATGATCACGAAAGTCGGCGGGTAGCCCGCCGCCATGTCCATCCCCAGCCCCGGACCGGCGCCGCCCACCCCGCCGGCACCCGACCCCCAGCCGCCGACCCCGACGCCGACCCCCGGGCCGGGCCCCGGTCCCGGCCCGCAGATCTAGCCCGGCTCCTAGCGCAGCTCGCGGGTCACGTCCCGCGTCGTGGTCACCACGTACTTCAGGGCAAGGCCGAAGAAGACGGCGCCGAGCAGGGCGCGCACCTGATCGGCGTGCAGCGGGGTGCGCTGCGCGAGGGGGCCGGCGAGACGGTCGCCGACGGCGACCCTCCATCCCTTGAGGCCGGTCTGGCCGAGCGTCGTGAAGTCAGGCATGGCCGGGTGGTTGCCCGGTCAGGCGCGCGACGATGCCCTCGAAGGCCAGGTCGGCCACGGCGTGGAGCTCCTCGAGGGCCAGGAGCTGCACCGGGTGCGGGACGAGGACCGGGCGCAGGTCGGGCATGCCGAGCAGGCGTGCCTGCTCGAGCGCCTCGTCGAGGAAGGGCTCCGTCGCCACCGCGGCGGTGGGGATCCCCAGCCGCTCGAGCTGCACCGTGTCGTGCACACTGCACGACGTGCAGGACCCTCAGTCGGCGAGGCCCTCCACGGCGAGGTCGCCGCGGTTGGCGATCCGCCGGATGAGCTCGGGCTCCGCCGGCTTCGAGAAGATCACCTTCGCCACCCGGAACGTCTCCGCGCCGCGCTCGCGCAGCCGGACCTCGACCCGGTCGAGGAACTCGTCGCCGCGGCGCTCGTTGATGGCGAGCAGCGCGACGCGCGCCCCTCGCAGGCTCGCGGGACGGGGAGCGAGCGGCACGGGTTCGCGCCGGCGCTCGTCGAACGGGCTCACATAGTCCACGGGACCTCCTTCGAGACGATGTCGGACTCCATACCCAGGCAGGGCCCGAGCAGGGCCGAGTAGCGGCCGGCCTCGCCCCCGGCGGCGAGGAGCACGATCTCGTCCGGGCTCGTCCACTTCGTGACGACCGCGTCGGGGTCGGCGGCCTCCACGAGCGGCGTGGTCTCCCCCCAGCGCAGCTCGCGCGCCGGCCGCTGGAGCGCGGCGAACATCGCGTTGCGCAGCCGGTCCTTGCCCCACCCCGCGGCCCGGAACATGGCCTGGTGCTCGGGGCAGATCACGAAGACGGAGACCGCGCCCAGCGGCCACCAGTTCGGGCTCCAGGTCACGGCGGCGGCGGCGGCCAGGATGCGGGCGAGCTCCTCGGGGGTCGTCGAGCGGTGGTCGGAGATGGACA
>JALYMR010000349.1 GCA_030773615.1 Actinomycetota bacterium | reverse complement strand
TTCGTCGCCCACGTCCCCGAGCGGATCGCCGCCGGGCGCTTCCTCGAGGAGATCGACACGCTGCCGTGCATCGTCGGCGGGGTGGGCGCCGGCTCGGGCCGGCGTGCCGCGGAGCTCTTCTCGGCCTTCCGGGCCCCGATCCGGCAGACCACGCCGGTGCAGGCCGAGCTCGCGAAGATCTGGACGAACATCCTCCGCTACGCCACCTTCGCCCTGCCCAACCTGCTCATGATGGACTGCGAGCAGCACGGCGCGAACGTGTTCGAGGTCATCGACCTCATCAACCGCGACTACCCCCGGGGCGGCATGGGCCGGCCCGGCCTGACCGCGGGGACGTGCCTGCGCAAGGACTTCGCCTTCTCCGAGGAGCGCTCGAACGCCCCCGGGATGCTGCTCGCCGTCTCGCGCGTCCACGAGTCCGTGCCCCTCTTCCTCGTGGAGGGCCTGAAGCGCCGGCTGGGCGGCTCGCTGCGCGACCGCAGGGTGGCCGTGCTCGGCCTGGCCTTCAAGGCCAACACGGACGACGAGCGCGACTCGCTCGCCCACAAGCTCGTGCGCCTGCTCGAGCGCGAGCTCGCCGACGTCGCCGTGCATGACCCCCACGTCGCGACCCCCACCGCCAGCTTCGAGGAGGCGGTGCGCGACGCCGATGCGGTCGTCGTCGCCGCCAACCACGACGACTTCCGCGGGCTCGGGCCGCTGCGGCGCATCGCGGCGCTCGCCGGCGACGAGGCGGTGGTCGTCGACCCCTGGAACTGCTTCGGGACCTCGCAGGTCTTCGGGTACGCGGTGGAGGCGGCCGCCCTCGCCGCGGTGCGGTGAGCCGCGTCCTCGTCACCGGGGGCGCGGGCTTCCTGGGCTCGGCGGTCGTGCGCCGGGCGCTGGCCGAGGGCGCCTGGGAGGTGCGGGTGCACGACCAGCGCCCGGTGGCCGTCGCCGTGCGGGAGCGCTGCGAGGTGCGCACGGGCGACCTGCGCGACCCGACGGAGGCGCGCGCCGCGGTCGCGGGCTGCACGCACGTCGTCCATCTCGCGGCCATCGTCGGCGGGATCGCGAACTTCCACCGCCTGCCCCTCACCCTCACCGAGGTCAACAACGCGCTGTCGGCCTCCGTCGTGCGCGCCGCGCTGGACGGCCGGGTCGAGCGCTACCTCTACGTCTCCTCCTCCATGGTCTTCGAGCGGGCCACGCGCTACCCGACGCCGGAGGAGCACATCTGGGAATGCGCCATGCCGCGCTCGGCCTACGGGTTCTCGAAGCTCGCGGGCGAGGTGTGGGCCCGCGCGGCCGCCGACGAGCACGGCCTGCCCTTCACGATCTGCCGCCCGTTCAACGCCTACGGCCCCGGCGAGCTGCCCGAGGACGAGCCCGGGATCGCCCACGCCGTGCCCGACCTCATCCGCAAGGTGCTCGCCGGCCAGCGGCCCCTGCAGATCTTCGGCTCGGGCGAGCAGACGCGGACGCTGACCCACGTCGACGACATCGCCGACGGGATCGTCACCGCGCTCGCCCACCCCGCCGGCCTGCGGGAGGACTTCAACGTCTCCGCCTCCCAGGAGCTGACCGTGGCCGAGATCGCGCGGCTGATCTGGGAGGCGTGCGGCCGCGACCCCGCCGCGTTCGCGCTCGAGCACCTGCCCACCTTCGAGGTCGATGTCGTGCGCCGCTGGCCCGACGTGGACAAGGCGCGGCGCCTGCTCGGGTGGGAGGCGAGGACCGAGCTGCGCGACGGGCTGGCGCAGACCGTCGCCTGGCTGCGCGAGCGCGTCGGCGCCGCCGCCTGAGCCCCGTCGCCGTGCCCGTCCCCCTGTTCGACACCGCCGCGCCGCTTGAGCCCCTGCGCGCGCGCATCGACGCCGCCATCGCGGGCGTGCTCGACGGCGGGCAGTTCATCCTCGGCCCCGAGGTCGACGCCTTCGAGCGCGAGTTCGCCGCGGCGCTCGGCGCCCGCCACGCTGTCGGCGTGGCCAACGGCACCGAGGCGCTGACCATCGCCCTGCGCGCGCTCGGAGTCGGGCCCGGCGCCGAGGTCGTCGTCCCCTCGTTCACCTTCTACGCGAGTGCGGAGGCGATCCCCCCGACGGGCGCGCGGCCCGTGTTCTGCGACGTCGATCCCGAGACGATGTGCGTCACCGCGGACACCGTCCGCGCCGCGCTCACGCCGAGGACGACGGCGGTCGTCGTCGTCCACCTGTTCGGCAACGTCGCCCCGGTCGCCGAGATCGAGGCGCTCGGCGTGCCCGTGCTCGAGGACGCGGCCCAGGCCGCCGGCTCGCGCGGCCCGGCGGGCGCCCCGGGCACGCTCGGGCGCGCGGCGACCTTCAGCTTCTTCCCCTCGAAGAACCTCGGGGCGCTGGGCGACGGCGGGGCGATCACCACCGGCGACGACGAGGTCGCCGAGCGCGTGCGCGAGCTTCGCTTCCACGGCTCGCCCGATCGCGTCACCTACCGGCAGGTGGGCTACAACTCGCGCCTCGACGAGCTCCAGGCCGCCGTCCTGCGCGTCCTGCTCCCGGAGCTCGAGGGCTGGTGCGAGGGCCGCCGCGCCGCCGCGCGCCACTACGAGGAGGCCGGCCTGGGCGACCTCGTCGCGCTCCCCGTCCCCACCCCCGGCGCCGACCCGGCCTGGCACCTGTACGTCGTGCGCGCCGCGGACCCGGACGCCCTCGTCGCCGCCCTCGAGGCGCGCGGGATCGGCTGCCGGGCCTACTACCGCACGCCCGTGCACCGCCAGCCCGCCATGCTCCGCTT
This sequence comes from Actinomycetota bacterium, assembly GCA_030773615.1. GTDB lineage: Bacteria > Actinomycetota > Thermoleophilia > Solirubrobacterales > Solirubrobacteraceae > JALYMR01. The sequence goes on along the minus strand of JALYMR010000349.1, from coordinate 1,239 downwards.
CGCCCGCGACCTCGAGCTGCCGGGGACCGAGGCGGCCGCTTCCGCGCACCTCGCCCTCCCCATGAGCCCGGTCCTCGGCGCGGAGCCGGCGGCGGAGGTCGTCGAGGCCGTGCGCGCGGGCGTGGGGGCGAGGACCCGGACCTAGGCGCCCGACGGGGCGGCCGCGCCGATGGCCTCCCAGGTCAGGCGCAGGCCGTCCTCGATGCGGGTTCGCGCCCGCCAGCCGAGCAGCTCGTGGGCGCGGGCGGCGTCGAGGCACGAGCGGTCGAGCTCCCCGAGGCGTGCCGGGGCGAACTCGGGGTCCGGCCCGGCGCCGGCCACCTCGCGCAGCACCTCGTAGAGGCGCAGGACGGAGGTCTCCTCCTCCGTGCCCAGGTTCATCGCGTCGTCCACGTCGCTGTCGCCCGCGGCGAGGATGGCCTCCACCAGGTCGCCGACGTAGATGTAGTCGCGCGTCTGGGAGCCGTCGCCGAAGATGGTGATCCCCTGGCCGCCGCGCAGCCGGCCGGCGAAGATGGCGATCACCCCGGCGTCGCCGTGCGGGTCCTGCCGCGGCCCGTAGACGTTGCCGAAGCGCAGGGCGATCGTCGAGAGGCCGTAGAGGCGGTCGTAGAGCCCGAGGTAGCGCTCGGCGCAGAACTTGCTCTGCCCGTAGGCCGACAGGGGCAGGGGCTCGACCGCCTCGGGGGTCGGGATGACTTCCGTCTCGCCGTAGATCGCGCCGCCGGTGGAGGCGAACACGAAGCGGCGCGCCCCGGCGCGCCGCGCCGCCTCGAGGAGGTTCACCGTGCCCTCGACGTTCGTGCGCGCGTCGTGCGCGGGGCGCTCGAGCGAGACGCGCACGTCGATCTGGGCGGCGAGGTGGAAGACGACGTCGGGGCGCGCGGCCTCGACGAGGGCGCGGACGGCCTCGCCGTCGCGGACGTCCACCTCGTGCAGCGCCGCGCCCCGCGACAGGGCGCCGGCCAGGTTCTCGCGCTTGCCCGAGGAGAGGTCGTCGAGGACCTCCACCTCGTCGCCGCGGTCGAGCAGCGCGTCGACGAGGTTCGAGCCGATGAAGCCGGCGCCGCCGGTCACGAGTGCGCGCATGCGCGGCAGTCTAAGGTGCACCTCGTGCGGGGCCGCTCGCTGCTCGTCCTCGGGGTCCTCGGCGCCGGCGCCGCGGTGGTCGCCCGCCGCCTGCGCGGGCCCGCCCCGGCCCCGCCCGGCTTCCCCGCACCACCCCGCCCGGGGCTCGTC
>JALYMR010000348.1 GCA_030773615.1 Actinomycetota bacterium | reverse complement strand
TGGGCGATGGTGGACTCGAACCACCGACCTCTTCCTTATCAGAGAAGCGCTCTAACCGACTGAGCTAATCGCCCGCGGGCCGGACGATACCTCACGCGACGGGCAGCGCGCCGAGCCGGCGGGCGAGGGCGAGGGCCTCGTCGAGGTCGCCGAAGGCGAGCTCCACCCGGTAGCCCGCGGGCCCGGGGCGGACCCGCACCTCGCGCCCCAGCGCGGCGCCCAGGGCGTCCGCGAGCTCGACGGCCGCCGCCTCCTGGTCGGGATGGACCGCCCCCCGCCGACGCCGGGCGCGGGTGCCGCCGCCCGGGCGGTTGGCGACACGGGCGCGGTCCTCGAGGACGCGCACGGACCAGCCCTCCGCGGCCGCCTCCCGGGCCAGGCGTCGCCGCTCGCCGTGGTCATCGGCCAGCAGCAGCGCACGGCCGTGGCCCTCGCTGAGCGCGCCGGACTCCACGAGCGCGAGCGCCTCGTCGGGGAGGTCGAGCAGCCGCAGGAGGTTGGACACCGCCACCCGGCTGCGGCCGACCCGGCGGCCCACCGCCTCCCGCGTGAGCCCGAGCTCCTCCACGAGCGCGGCGACCGCGTGCGCCTCCTCGATCGGGTTGAGGTCCTCCCGGGCCATGTTCTCGACGATCGCGACCTCGAGGGCCAGCGCGTCGTCGCGCTCGCGCACGAGCGCGGGGACCGTGGTCAGACCGGCAAGCTGCGCGGCGCGCCAGCGGCGCTCGCCGGCGACGAGCTCGAAGCCGTCCCCGCCGGCCGGGCGCACGAGCACGGGCTGCAGGACGCCGCGCTCGCGCACGGAGTCGGCGAGGCCCCGCAGCGTCTCCTCGTCCAGCCGTCGCCGGGGCTGACGCGGGTTCGGGCGGATCGCGGCGACGGGCAGCTCGCGCAGCTGCGCCTCGGCCTCGGCCCCCTCGTCCTCCCGCGAGACGGCGAGGAGGGCGGCCAGGCCCCGGCCCATGCCGCGCTCAGCCACGCGCGGCCACCTCCCGGGCGAGCGCGAAGTACGCGTCCGCCCCCGCGGAGTGGGGGTCGTGGTGGATGACGGGACGGCCGAAGCTCGGCGCCTCCCCCACCCGGATGTTGCGCGGGATCACCGTGTCGAAGACGAGCTCGGGAAAGTGCTCGCGCACCTCGCGCTCCACGTCGCGCGACAGCCGGGTGCGGCCGTCGTGCATCGTGAGCAGCATGCCGGCGACCTCGAGCCGGGGGTTGAGCTCCCGGCGCACGAGGGCCAGCGTGTCGAGCAGCCCCACGAGCCCCTCGAGCGCGAAGTACTCCGTCTGGACCGGCACGATGACCCGGTCGGCCGCCACGAGCGCGTTCACGGTCAGCGGCCCGAGCGAGGGCGGGCAGTCCAGCAGCAGGTAGGCGAACTCGCCGCGCAGCGGGGCCAGGGCGTCGCGCAGCCGCCGTTCGGACCCCGGCGCGCGTGGCAGCTCGACGTTGGCCCCGGCGAGATCCGGGTGGGCGGGCAGCAGCTTGAGCGCGGGGATGGCCGTGTCGCGCACGGCCTCCGCGGCGGGCAGGCCGCCGAGCACGTCGTAGACCGTCCGGGCGGCGTCCTTCGGCAACCCGAGGCCGACCGTCGCGTTCGCCTGCGGGTCGATGTCCACCAGCAGCGTGCGGTAGCCGGCCTCGGCGACGCAGGCGGCGACGTTGACGGCGGTCGTCGTCTTGCCGACGCCGCCCTTCTGGTTGGCGATCGCGAACACGGTGCCCACGGAGACCGGCGACGCTAGCCCGCAGGTCGGTCGGACCGCGCGCCCCCGCGACGGCGGCGGACCCGCCCCCGTCGGCCGCGGCGGGCAGGCGCGGTGCGGCAGAATGGTGGCGTGACGGAGCCGGGGAGCGCGTCCGGGGCGGAGGCGCCCGTGATGATCTGGCTGACCGACCCGCAGACTCGGTGCACGTACCTCAGCGACGGCTGGTACGCGTTCACGGGGCAGACCCCCGAGACCGGGCTCGGGTTCGGCTGGCTCGAGGCGATTCACCCGGACGACCGCGAGCGCGCGGAGGCCATCTTCGTCACCGCGAGCGCCCGGCGCGAGGCCTTCCGCATCGAGTACCGGCTGCGTCGCCGCGACGGCGAGTTCCGCTGGGCGATCGACTCGGCCGCCCCGCGGTTCGCACCCGGGGGTGAGTTCCTCGGCTACGTCGGCTCGGTGATCGACGTGACGGAGCGCCGGCGGGCCGAGGAGGCGCTGCGCGAGAGCGAGGCCCGCTTCCGCGCCCTGTTCTCGTCCATCGACCAGGGCTACTGCCTGTGCGAGATCGTGCTCGACGGTGACGGGCGCCCGGTGGACTACCGCTTTCTCGAGGCGAACCCGCTGTTCGAGACGATGACGGGCCTGCACGGCGCGGTGGGGCGGACCGCGCTCGAGCTCGTCCCGGACCTCGAGCCGTCCTGGGTGGAGACGTACGGGGCCGTCGCCCTCGGCGACGGGCCGCGGCGCTTCGAGCAGGGCTCAGAGGCCATGGGACGCTTCTTCGACGTCTTCGCCACGCCGGTCGAGCCGCACGGGCGCTTCGCGCTCGTATTCGACGACGTGACGGAGCGCAAGCGCACCGAGCAGGCGCTGCGCGACAGCGAGGCGGCCGAGCGGGCCGCCCGGGTCCACGCGGAGCTGCTGGCCGAGCTGGGCGCCGAGCTCGAGGCGCTCGACGGCCTGGCGTCGCGCGTCCGCGGCCTCGTCGAACTGCTCGTGCCCCGGCTGGCGGACGTCGCGCGCGTCGAGGTCCCAGCCGATCCGCAGCCGCTCGTGGCGGTCGCGCCGGCCGACGGCGCCGCGGGCGTGCGGTCCGACACCGCCTCGCAGATCGTCGTGCCGCTCGACATGGGGCTGATGAGCGCCGGCTCGCTGCTCGTCGCCCTCACCGACCCCGAACGGCAGCCCTACGACGACGACGACCGCGCCTTCGTGCGCAAGCTGGCCGAGCGCGTCGGCGTCGTCTTCCTCCGCGCCCGGCTGCGGGAGGAGGAGCACGAGGTCGCCGTGCGCCTCCAGCAGGCGCTGCTGCCCGAGGCGATCGTGCGGCGCGCCGGGGTCGAGATCGCCGCGCGCTACGAGGCGGGCAGCGACCTGCTCGAGGTCGGCGGCGACTGGTTCGACACCTTCGCGCTGGCCGACGGCCAGCTGGGCCTCGCGGTGGGCGACGTCGTCGGCCACGGCCTCGACGCGGCCGCGGCGATGGGTCGCCTGCGGGTCGCGCTCGCGGCGCTCGCCCCGCACGCCGACGGTCCGGGCCGGCTGCTCTCCCACCTCGACGCGTTCGCCGTCGGGCCTGACGGCGCCGAGTTCGCTACCGCGTGCTGCGCCGTCCTCGAGCCCTCGACGGGAGTCCTGCGCTACGCATCGGCCGGGCACCCGCCCATGCTCGTCGTCTCCCCCGCAGGCGACGCAACCTGGCTCGAGGGGGGTCGGTCGACCCCGCTCTACGGCCGGCCGCACCCCGACCGGCCCGAGTCCTCGTTCGTGCTCGAGGCCGGCGCCCTGCTCGTCCTCTACTCGGACGGGCTCGTCGAGCGCCGCCGCGAGCCGCTCGGCGTCGGGCTCGGCCGCCTCGAGCAGGCCGTCCGCAAGTGGCGCGACGAGCCCGTGCGCGACCTGTGCGACCGGCTCGTGGCCGAGCTGGGGGTGGAGGCGGCGCGATTCGACGACGTCGTCATCCTCTGCCTGCGCCTGACCGCCCCGACGCGCCTGCGCCGAGTGCTGCCGGCGCGGCCGGAGGCGCTGCGCCGGCTGCGTGTCGACGTGCGGGCCTGGGCCGACGCGCGTGGCCTCGCCGGGCCCGCCCGGGCCGCCCTGCTGCTCGCGCTCGGGGAGGCCTGCACGAACGCGATCGAGCACGCGTACGCCGGGGGCAAGGTCGGCGACGTCGAGGTGGAGCTGGCCGACGGCGAAACCGGGGTGCGGGTGATGGTGCGCGACCGCGGGGGCTGGCGCGAGCCCAGGCCGAGCGACGGCCGGCGAGGGCGCGGGACGGGGATCATGCAGGCGGTGGCGGCCGACTTCGAGCGGCGAACGGGCCCCGACGGCACCACGGTGACCTTCCGCCTGCCCAGCCGCGGGCCGGCGGCGTGACCGCCGCGCTGGCCCGGGTCGAGGCCTGGCGCGCGGACGGCGGGTCCACGCGCGCCTGAGGGTGGACAGCCAGGGCGTGCGCCTCCTGCACGGCCTCGCGGGCAGGCTCGGCGACCAGGGCGTGGACACGGTCCGCGTCGCGCCCGCGCAGCGTCGCCGAGCAGCTCGTCGCGCTCACCGGGCTCGGCCAGGTCGTCGCCGTGCGCGAGTCGCTCGAGGCCTGACGCGGGGGGCGCCGGGCGCGGAGCCCGACCTAGCCGTTGGGACG
>JALYMR010000347.1 GCA_030773615.1 Actinomycetota bacterium | reverse complement strand
CGCATCCATCGTGCTTGCACATGGTGTGGGTGGGTGGTCGAGCCCGGGCGAGGCGTCGACCACCCCGCTGGGAGTGGGCCGAGCGGCGCCCCTATCCCTTCGGCGAGCGAAGGGATACGCGAAGGGATAGACCGGAGCTGTCCAGAGCACCCAAAGCAGGGCGACGACCGTTGGCCACCCCGTTCAGCGGCGTCGCCCGGCTCGCCCGCGAATCTCCACATCTGAATCTCCCCTCGTCGCGCTCCATGGCCCACCCATGGTCCGCCCGGGGAAGAAGAGCCCGTTTTGCAGGTCTTTCCCTACTACTCTTAAATGTAGTACATGGCCACGCCCGCCTCGCGCGCCTCGCGCTCGACGACGTCGGCGACCGTGACCCGCTCGAGGACCGCCCGGGCCGCACTCGCGGCATCGGCGAGCACCCCCTCCGCGTCCCGCCCGAAGGGCCCGTCGAGCAGCTCGACGACCTCGAGCACGGTGATGGCCGCGGGGTCGCGGGCGAAGGCGTAGCCGCCCTTCACCCCGCGCTGACTCCGCAGGAGCCCCGCCCGTCGCAGCGTGGCGAAGAGCTGCTCGAGGAACTGCACCGGGATGTCCCGCCGCCGGGCGAGGTCGCCGAGCGGCACCGGGGTGTCCGAGCCGCCCGAGCGGGCGAGCTCGGCGAGCGCCTTGAGGGCGTAGGGCGACTTGGTCGTGACGGAGATCACGGCCTGTCCAGATTACGGGCTGGCCCCCGCCTCACGCTGGGGCCGCGGCGCGGCGGCGCTCCTAAAGCCAGCCGCGCTCCGTGGCCGTGAGGACGGCCTGGGCGCGGTCGACGGCGCCGAGCTTGCCGTAGATGTTGTGCAGGTGGGTGCGGACCGTCGAGGTCGACAGGGTGAGCTCGAGGGCGATCTGCTTGTAGACCTTGCCCTCGGCCAGGCGCTTGAGGACGTCGAGCTCGCGGGCCGAGAGCGGGCAGGGGTCGATCTGGCGGCGCGTGCCGGTCTGGGGGTAGGGCAGGTCGTACATCACCGTGCGCAGCTCGGTGGGGCCGAGGCCGACGATGCGGGCGACCTTCAGGAGCTCCGTGGGCGACACGGAGCTGCCCTGGGCGTAGTGGGCGAGCATGTCGGCCAGGCGCACGAAGGCGGCCTCGCCGCTCGTGTCGTCCGCGTGGTGGCGCTCGATGACGGAGGCGACCGCCTTGGGCAGGCCCCACCGGCGGGCGAGGACGCCGCCGACGAGGGCGTGGTCGACGCCGAGCTCGCGGCGCTCGCGGTGGATGCGCTCCTCCGGCGTGCGCGCGCCCTGGTGGACCTGGCCGGGGTAGCCCGGGTAGGCGTGCATGAGCACGAGCTTGCCGATGTCGTGCAGGAGGGCGGTGACCATGAGGCGGTCGCGGTCCTCGTAGCCGGCCTCCTGGGCGAGGCGGTCCGCCGCGCGCTGAGTGGCCACACCGTGCAGGCGGAAGCGCTCGGGGGCGGCGTCCCACAGGGACGAGCGCTCGAAGAAGTCGAAGGTGCGGGCCTTCGTGGCCAGCTGGTGCACGGACTCGGGCGAGAGGAGCTCGACCGCCTTGACGACGCACTCCACGCGGCCCTTCGTGCGGCCCTCCACCCCGTTGGCCACGCGCAGGACGGCGATGACGAGGGCGACGTCGGACTCCACGGCGGCGATGACGTCGCTTGTGGAGATCCGCTCCTGGGAGACGACCCGCAGGAGCCGGTTGCGCGACTCGGCCAGGGCCGGGAACGCTTCGAGTGCCTCGAACGCGGCGGTCAGCCGGCGGCCGTGGCCTTCGTTGTGACGACGCGTGCCGCCCGGGGCGGGGGCAGGGGCGGTCGCTTCGCTGAGATTCGGGGCGGGCGTGCTCATGGTGGGCGTTCCTTCGCCGTGGTGGGCGGCTGCAGCCCGGTAGTCGGCAGCCTGGACGCGTGGTTGAGCGTCCTAGTGGTGGAACGAGAGACGGGCGCGTTCGATGCGCCCTAACGTCTCGTCGCGCCCCAGGACCCACAGCGTCTCGAAGATCCCGGGCGACACCGTCGTGCCCGCGACCGCGACGCGGATGGGCTGGTAGACGTCGCGCGCCTTCACGCCCCGCCGCTCGACGACGGCGAGCAGCGCCGCCTGGATCGTCTCCACCGTCCAGGGCGTGACCTCGCGCAGAGCGGCCTCCACCTCGCGCAGGACGCCCTGCCCCTCCTCCCCGAGCCACTTCTCGCGCGCCCCGGGGTCGTCCCGCGGCCCGTCGAACAGAAAGCCGGCCAGGGGCCAGAAGTCGGCCAGCGTCTGCATCTTCTCGCGCGCGATCTCCACCGCCGGGCCCAGGCCGGTGCGCCCCGTGAACCCCTCGAGGCGCCGGGTGAGCTCGTCCGTGCTCACGCTGCGGACGTAGCGGCCGTTGAGCCAGCGCAGCTTCTGCTCGTCGAAGCGCGCGGGGTTGCGCGACACCCGCTCGATGGCGAAGCGCTCCACGAGCGCCTGGGTGGAGAGGATCGTCTCGTCGTCGGGGTCGCCCCACCCGAGCAGCGCGAGGTAGTTGCGCACCGCCTCGGGCAGGTAGCCCGCGGCGCGGAGCTCCTGCACGGAGGCCGCCCCGTGGCGCTTGGAGAGCTTCTTGCCGTCCGGACCGTGCAGGAGCGGCAGGTGCGCGTAGAGGGGCGGCTCGACGCCGAGCGCCTCGAGCACGAGGAGCTGCTTCGGCGTGTTCGAGAGGTGGTCCTCGCCGCGCACGACGTGGGTGATCTGCGCGTCGAGGTCGTCGACGGCGACCGCGAAGTTGTAGAGCACGCTCCCGTCCGCCCGGGCGATCACCGGGTCGTCGAGGTGCACGTGGGCGAAGCGCGCCTCGCCGCGGATGAGGTCGCGCACGACCGTCTCGCCCTCGTCGGGCACCCGCAGGCGCACCGCCCCCTCGGCCTCGGCCTCTCCTCGGAAGCCGCGGTTCGCCCCGTGGCGCTCCTTGAACGCCTTCACGTCCTCCGCGGTGGCCGTCGAGCGGTAGGCGTGCCCGGTGTCGAGCAGCCCGCGCAGCACCTCCCCGTGGCGGTCGCCCCGCGAGACCTGGCTGATCGGCCCCTCGTCCCAGTCGAGCTCGAGCCAGCGCAGGGCGTCGAGGATCTGCTCGACGTTCTCCGGGGTCGAGCGCTCCCGGTCGGTATCTTCGATGCGCAGGACGAGGGTGCCCGCGCGCCCTCGGGCCATGAGCCAGTTGTAGAGCGCCGTGCGGGCCCCGCCGATGTGCAGGGCGCCGGTCGGGGAGGGAGCGAAGCGGACCCGCATGGACTGGGCGGACGGTATCCCATGCTGATCGGCGCCCACGTGTCGCCCAGCGGCGGCGTGGCCCGCGCGGTGGAGCGCGGCGTCGTGCGCGACTGCCGCGCGATCCAGATCTTCAACCAGAACCCACGGGCCTGGAAGCCGCGCGAGTACGACCCCGTCGACGTCGAGGCCTTCCGGGCGGCGATGGAGTCGACGGAGGTCGACGCGCTGCTCATCCACGCCGTCTACCTGCTCAACCCGGCCTCCGACGACGCGAACATCCGCGCGAAGACGCTGGCCTCGCTCACGAGCTCCCTGCGCGCGGGCGCCGAGCTCGGCGCGGCGGGCGTCGTGCTGCACCCCGGATCGGCCAAGGGCGGCGAGGCGGCGCCGGCCATCGCGCGCGCCGGCGAGCTCATCGCCGAGGCGCTCGCCGAGAGCGACGGCTGCCCCCTGCACCTCGAGAACACGGCGGGCGCGGGCGGCACCCTCGGCCGCTCGTTCGACGAGCTCGCCGCCCTGCTCGACGCGGCGGGCGGCGACGGCCGGCTCGGGGTGTGCCTGGACTCCTGCCACCTGCTCGCCTCGGGCTTCGAGGTCCGCACCCCCGACGGCCTGGACGCGACCCTGGCCGAGGCCGACGCGAAGGTGGGCCTCGAGCGCCTGCGCTCGCTTCACCTCAACGACTCCCAGACCCCGCTGGGCTCGAACCGCGACCGCCACGCGAACGTGGGCGAGGGCGAGCTCGGCGAGGAGGGCTGCGCCGTGTTCCTCTCCGACCCGCGCTTCGACGGGCTGCCCTGCGTGCTCGAGACGCCGACCGACGAGGCGGACGGGCCGAAGGTCGAGGAGGTCGCCCTGGCCCGCGAGCTGCGCGAGCGCGGGCGGCGGGCGCGCGGGCTGGGCTAGGCCGCTCCGGGTAGGGCTGGACGACCCGCCACCGCCCGGAGAGGACGCCATGGCCCAGTTCGGCTACACGATGATGACGGAGCAGTCCCGGCCCGACCGGCTCGTGCGCGACCTCCAAGCCGCGGAGGCCGCGGGCTTCGACTTCTCCGTCACGAGCGACCACTACTTCCCGTGGCTCGAGGAGCAGGGCCACGCGGGCTACGCCTGGTCCATCCTGGGCGCCGCGGCGCAGGCCACGGAGCGCATCGGCCTCATGACCTACGTGACCTGCCCGATCCTGCGCTACCACCCCGCGGTCGTCGCCCAGAAGGCCGCGACGATGCAGATCCTCTCCGACGGGCGCTTCCGTCTCGGGCTCGGCGCCGGGGAGAACCTCAACGAGCACGTCGTGGGCAAGCGCTGGCCGGCGGTCGGCGAGCGCCACGAGATGCTCAGCGAGGCCGTGGACGTCATCGCCCGCCTGCTCGACGGCGAGCACGTCAACCACCGCGGCAAGCACTTCGACGTCGAGTCCGCGCACCTGTACGACCGCCACGACGTGCGCCCGCCCATCGGCATCGCGGTGTCCGGGCAGCGCTCGTGCAGCCTGGCCGGGCGCAAGGGGGACTTCATGGCGGCCACGGAGCCCAAGCCTGAGCTCGGCGAGATGTTCGACGCCGCCGGCGGGGCGGGCAAGACGCGCGTGGGCCAGATCGCCGTGGCCTACGACCCCGACCGCGACGCCGCGGTCAGGCGCGCGCACGAGCAGTTCCGCTGGTTCGGGCTGGGCTGGAAGGTCAACGCCGACCTCCCCGCCCCGTCCTCGTTCGCGGCCGCCACCCAGTTCGTCACGCCCGACGACGTGGCCGAGCAGCTGCCCTGCGGCGCCGACGTCGACGAGTTCGTGGCCAAGATCAGGCCGTTCGTGGACGCGGGCTTCGGCGAGGTCGCCCTCGTGCAGATCGGCGCCGACCACCAGGAGGCGTTCATCGGCTGGGCCGAGCGCGAGCTGCTGCCGGCCCTGCGGGCGCTCTAAGCCTCGATTCACCGATGTGCTCAGGGTGCGGGGCTTTGGTCGGGCGGATCGGGGTCGCGGCGGCTTGTCGGTGGTCATGAGCGTGTGGTGCGGCCGCCGATGGAGGTCTTGGCGGACGTTCAGGCGGTCAGTCGGAGCTCTGGGCGCAGCGGTGATCGGCCGGGTTGCCGGCGAGCGTCGCCCTTGGTCGTGACTGAGGCGGCCCGCCGTCAGGCGGCGGCAGGCAGCGCTCGGATGCGCGCCAGCATGCGGATGAAGTCGTGCTGCCAGGGCCAGCGGGCAGGCAGGTGCAGCGTCCACTGGCGAGCTAGCGGGTCAGCCGGCCTCGTCGAGCTGCTGAGGAAGAGCAGCGTGAGCGCGACGAAGCCCACGATGTGGACGATGCCCATGGTCGCCACGACCAGCCAGTTCTCGGTGATGACCGCCAGGAAGGCGATGGTCATGATCCCGAGGAAGAAGCCGAAGACGAGGCGGGCGGGGTCCATCGTCTGTCACGCCGGGGGTACCCGCCGCGCCGGCGCACCATGATCCGCGGGCGAGCGCTGGCTCGTGCGGGGGGGCGAGGGCGGGGCCGGCGGCGAGCGCCGGCCCCGGTTGCGGTCCCGCTAGCGCAGGGCGTCCGCCTGGGCCTGGGTGGTGATGACCGTGCCGTCGGGGACGCTGACGCCCGAGCGGATCTCGATCGGGTCGTCGGCCGGGCCGACGACGACGGCCGAGTCGCCCACGGTGACGTTGTCGCCGACCACGGCCCGGAAGAGGATCGCGTCGTCGGCGATCGTCAGGTTGTCGCCGACCTGGAGCGGCCCGTGGAACACCACGTTGTCGTCCGTGTCGAGCCGGTTGCCGATGCGGATGTTCGTGCCGCGCAGGGCATGGAACGTGACCCGGTCCTCGATCTCCGCGTCGTTGCCGATGATGACCGGGGACCCTTCGTCGGCGCGGATGGACGTGCGCCGCCCCACCTCCGCGTTGGCGCCCAGGCGCACGTCGCCGACGATCCGGGCGAACGGCTCGCGCCGCAGGTTGGCGCCGATGGTGGGCCTGCGGCCGGGATTGAATTCGGTGCGGGGCGAGCGCCCGATCCCCACGACAGCGCGGTGGCCGCCCTCGCGGTGAAGCTCCTGGTAGCCCTCGGCGAACTCGCGGTTGACCTCGAGCACCTCCCGCTGGAACTCCGCCTGGGCCTCCTGCTTGCGCGGCAGGGCGTCGGCCTGGGCCTGCCTGGTGATCGTCGCGCCGACCGGCACGAGCCGGTCACGCCGGATGCGCACGTTGCGGATCGTCGCGGCGTGGAGGACGAACGCGCCGTCCTCGAGCACGGAGTTACTGATCCGCGCGCGAAACCCGATGAACGTGAACTCGCCGATTCGGGAGTTTACGATCTCCGCCTGGTGGGCGAGGCTCGTGCGGCGCCCGGTCTCCGCGGCGCGGCGGGCGCAGCGGCCCCTCACGGTCCGGCGATCCGCAAGCGCGAGGATGAGGACGTTGTCCTGCACGTTCGTGCGGCTGCCGAGGCAGACGCGGCGCCCGGGATCGGCGCGCAGGATCGTGTTGCTGGCCACGAAGACGCCGCGACCGACGCGGACGTCGCCGAAGCGCTCGACGAGCGGCGAGACGAACGAGTCGTTGACGACGACGGGCGGACGGGTGCCGACCTGCGCGAGCCGGTCGCGGCGCTCCTGGGCCTCGGCGAGGGCGGCGCCGCCGGCGGCGATGAACGCGGCGGCGATCCCGGCCGCGGCTCGTCCGCGGCGCTTGGGTCGGGCTCGTCGGGACATGCGGCGGCTCCTCCTCGATGGTGGAACCGCGCACGGTACCCCACCGAACGCGACGCGTTCACCCGCCAGCTTTGGGCACGCCCGGCACCTGCTGACCTTACGCCCGGCACCTGCTGACCTTTAAGCGCTACGTCTTGTCCTCCCGCTTGAAGAAGAGCGAGAGCACGGTGCCGAGCGCGGCTAGCACCAGGCCGGTGCCGGTGAGGAGAAGCCCGCCCAAGGACGAGCAGGCCAGCCCCGATGTTGGCGTCCGCCTCTCTTCCCCCCAGCGCGAGCAGGTAGGCCACCGTCACGACGCTCACCCCGACAAGGAGCGTGGCGAGACCTTGCCTGACCAACGCCCTACCGCTCATTGCTCTCCCCTCAAGCTGCATCCTGCCCTCCGAGCGCTAGAACCCCCCGCCGAGGGCTCGGTCTGGAACCCCTTGCGCTCATGGCGCCACTCGGCCAGCAGGCACAACGGGATGGCGGGGACGGGCGCAAGCCACCAGGTGAGGTCTTCGGGCCAGAGGACGTAGGCCAGGGGTCCGGTCACGGCGAGCATCCAGGCCACGGTCCAACAAAGCCCGCTGCCGATCCGCAGTTGGCTTCCCACCCTCCACATTCTGGTGGTCAGCCTCCTCATTAGGCAACCTGGCCGCGCCTCACCGCTCGCCCCCTGACCGCTCCGGCGGTTCAGCTTCCGAGGCCACCCTCATCGACCAATCGAGCAGTCTCTCGTGTGGACGAGCCTCAGCCGACCACGGGGGTATGAGTGGCTCCTTCGCCCGCTGGCGTCCACCCGGAAGCTGGGATGCGGAGAGCATCCTCAGCGCGATGCGCCGGTGGGCGGAGCAGGAGGGACGGGCGCCCCGAAGCTACGAGTGGGCCCCCTGAGCGTGATTGTCCCGCGTCAAGGAATCCGCAGTGTCTGGCGCGTTGACGCTGTGGTGATCGGGCTGGTCGTCAACGCCTCGTCGGGGTCGGCGAGGTAGCGCTCGATCGGCCGGTCGCCGGCCAGCGCCTCATGG
>JALYMR010000346.1 GCA_030773615.1 Actinomycetota bacterium | reverse complement strand
CGATCGGGCTCGCCGCCGCCGTCGCCGCGCGGGCGGGCCTGCCCCTCGCCGTCGTGCCCACGGGGACCGCGAACGACTTCGCCCGCGCGGTCGGGCTGCCCCTGGAGCGCGACGCCGCGCTCACGCTCGCCGCCGACCCCGCGGCGCGCACGCGCGCGCTCGACCTCGCCTGGGCCGGCGAGCGGCCGTTCGTCAACGCCGCGAGCGCGGGGCTCTCGGTCGCCGCCGCGCAGCGCGCCCGGCCGCTCAAGGCCGCGCTCGGGCGCTTCGCCTACGCGGTCGGGGCGCTGCGCGCCGGCCTCAGCGCCCGGCCCCTGCGCTGCCGCGTGCTGTGCGACGGCGACGAGCGCTTCGCGGGCGAGGCCTGGCAGGCGATCGTGGGGTCGACCGGGGCGTTCGGGGGCGGCTCGGAGATCGGCGACGTCCCGCACGCCGACGGCCTGCTCGACGCCGCGGTGGTCGAGGCGGGCTCGCGCGCGCGCCTGCTGCGCCATGCCTACGGCATGCGCGCCGGGCGGCTGATCACGCAGCCCGGCGTGCACCACCTCCGCGGCGCGCAGCTGCTCGTCGAGGTCCCGCCGGGCACGCCGTTCAACGTCGACGGTGAGGTCTGCGACCTGCAGCCCGCGCGCTTCAGCGTGCGGCCCCGCGCCGTGCAGGTCGTTGTGCCGTGAACCGCCGCTGGCCCGCCGCCATCGTCGCCGCCGGCGCGGCCTGGTACGCGAGCGACTCCCTGCGCCACCGTCGCGAGCACGGCGACGAGGGCTACGAGCTGCGCGGAGAGGAGCTCGACGTCGGCTCCCCGGGCTTCCTGCACGCGGCGGAGGCGCTGACGAACGCGCCGATCTCCGTCGGCGACGAGGTCGAGCTGCTCATCAACGGCGACGAGATCTTCCCCGCGTACCTCGACACGATCGAGGGCGCCCAGCGCACGCTCAACCTCCTGACCTACGTCTACTGGCGCGGCGACATCACCCGCGAGGTCGCCGGCGCGGTGTGCCGCAAGGCGCGGGAGGGCGTGGAGGTCAACCTGCTCCTCGACGCCGTGGGCAGCCTGAAGATGGAGCGCGCGCTGCTGCGGCAGATGGCCGACGCCGGCGTCTGCGTCCGCCGCTTCCGCCCCCCGAAGCCCTACGCGCTGCGGCGGCTGAACAACCGCACCCACCGCAAGCTGCTCATCGCCGACGGCCGCGTGGGGATGATCGGCGGCACCGGCATCGCCGAGGAGTGGACGGGCAACGCCCAGGACCCCGGGCACTGGCGCGACACGCACGTCCGCGTGCGCGGGCCCGTCGTGCGCGGGCTGCAGGGCGCGTTCGCCGAGAACTGGCTCGAGGCCACGGGCGACGTGCTCGTCGGCGACGCCTACCTCCCCGAGCTCGCGCCCCCCGACGGCGGCGGGCCGATGCAGGTCGTGCGCTCCTCGGCGGGGGTGGGCGACACCTGCGTGGAGGCCCTGTACTTCCTGGCCATCGCCTGCGCGCGGCGCTCGCTCGACCTCACCGCGGCGTACTTCGTCCCCCGCCCCGCGTTCATCGACGCGCTCGTCGACGCGGCGCGGCGCGGGGTCGAGGTGCGCGTGCTCGTCCCGGGCTCCCACATCGACAAGGGCTTCGTGCGCACCGCGGGACGCGCCACCTACGACGAGCTGCTGGCCGGTGGGGTGCGCATCTGGGAATACGGGCCCACGATGCTGCACGCGAAGACGCTCACGATCGACGGCGCCTGGTCCTCCGTGGGCTCCGTGAACTTCGACAACCGGTCCTTCCAGCTGCACGACGAGGCGACGCTCTGCGTGCAGAGCGAGCGCTTCGCGGGCCTGCTCACGGAGCAGTTCGAGCGCGACCTCGCGGTGTCCGAGCCCTTCGAGCTCGAGCGCTGGCGCGAGCGGCCGCCCCACCAGCGCGCGCGCGAGGGCGTGCTCAAGCTCGCGCGGCGCGAGCTGTGAGCGCCTCGGAGCAGGGCCGCCTGGGGGCCCGGCCGAGCGGCGCGGCCGCCGGCGGCGCCGCCGAGGGCGGTCTCGAGGAGCTGCGC
>JALYMR010000345.1 GCA_030773615.1 Actinomycetota bacterium | reverse complement strand
GGCGTCGGCGGGCGCGAAGTCGCGGGCCCCCTCGCGGCGGGCGAGGTGGACCGCACCCCAGGGGCGTCCGCGGACGACGAACGCGACGCGCAGCTCGAACGGGATGCCCGCCGGCGCGAGCAGGTCGCGGAAGCGGGCGCTGCGCTCGGGGCACCCGCGCGTCGCTCGCTGAGGATGCCGACCGGCACCCGGCGCCTCGCGAGCGCCGCGAAGGCGTTCACGTCCTCGGCGACTACTCGCTCGTCGCGAGACGGTCCGGCCGCGGCAGGGGCGCTCGCAGCCGTGAACACGCCGCGGTCGATGAGCTCGCAGGGGGCGTCGCTGGTCATGAGCGCCGTGTCCGGGTCGAGCGTGTGCCAGCACATCGCGTCGCAGTCGACCACGCGCCGCAGCCGCGCCGCGAGCTTCGCCGTAGAGGTCCTCGCGCGCGAGCCCCCTGCCGGCCAGGAGGCGGACCTCCTCGACGAGTCGATCGGGCGACCAGCGGCTCGGGGACACCGGGCCGAGTATCGACCTCGCCGGCCCCGGCGTCCACGCCGCTTCACCGGAACATCCCCGCGAACGAGGGGTGGAGCGCTCGTCGCGGGCCGACGAGGCTTCGCCGCACGTCCCCACCCCGACCGACGGAGGCAGCCCCATGACCAACGCCACGCAGGACCCCATCGCCCTCGGACCCGACCAGGGGGAGGCGCTCTGGTTCCTCGGCATCCTCGCCGTGGTGAAGGCGTCCACGCAGACGACGGACGGGCAGGTGGCGGTGATCGAGCACCATGCCCCGCGCGGCTCGCGTCGCCCCTGCACGTCCACCACCGCGAGGACGAGTGGTTCTACGTCGCCGAGGGATCGCTTACCTTCTGGGTGGACGGCCGGGTCGTCGACGCCCCCGCGGGCACGTTCGTGTACGGGCCGCGCGAGCTGCCGCACACGTTCGCGGTCACCTCCGAGCGGGCGCGCTTCCTGCTCGTCGCGCAGCCCGCGGGCTTCGAGCGCTTCATGCGCGCGCTCTCCGAGCCGGCGCACGCCTTCGTCCTGCCGCCGGCCGCGACCGCGCCGCCCGACGTCGAGCGGCTCGCCGCGGTGGCCGCCGAGCACGGGATCGAGATCCTCGGCCCGCCCGGCATCCCCGCCTGATCCGGGCCGCGCCTCCGGGCGGGGCGCTCGATCGAGCTCAGTCGAGCACGACGAGCGTCTCGCCCGCGCGGACCGGCTGGCCCTCCGCGCAGCAGATCTCGCGCACGACGCCCGGCTCCTCGGCCTCCACCGGCATCTCCATCTTCATCGACTCGAGGACGACGACGGTGTCGCCCTCCTCGAGCTCGTCGCCGACCTCGCAGGCGACCTTCCACACGGTGCCGGCGATGGGCGCCGTGATCTCCGCCATCGGCGGAAGGGTAGGAGGTGCGCGTGCGGCCGCAGGTCTACCGCGACGAGCGCCCCCCCGAGCACTTCGCGCGCTTCCACGCGCGGACGCGCACGCGGGCGCCCGACGCCGTCTACCAGGTCGTGCGCCTCATCTCGGTCGTCGTGGGCCGAGCGGTCTTCCGGCTGCGCGTCGTCGATCGTGGGCGCGTGCCCCACGAGGGCGCGTGCATCCTGGCCTCGAATCACGCCTCGAACCTCGACCACTTCTTCATCGCGGCCCCGCTGCGGCGCCCCGTGCAGTTCATGGCCAAGAGCCAGCTGTTCGTGCCGCCGCTCGACTGGATCTACACCCACGGCGGCGTCTTCCCGGTGCGCCGCGGGGCGCGCGACGAGGAGGCGTTCGTGACCGCGCGCGTCGTCCTCGAGCACGGGGGCTGCGTGGCGATCTACCCCGAGGCGGGACGGTCGCGGACCGGCCGTCTCGCCGACGTCCCCAAGCCGGGCGTCGGGCGCCTCGCGCTCGAGTCGGGCGCGCCCGTGGTCCCCGTGGCCGTCCACGGCTCCGCCCAGATCCGCGAGTGGAGGCGGCTGCGCTTCCCGCAGATCACCGTGCGCTTCGGCGAGCCGCTTCGCCTCGAGCGCCACGAGGACCCCTCGCGCGAGGAGCAGCAGGCGGCTGCCGAGACGATCTTCGCCCGCGTGCGCGCGCTGCACGCCGAGCTTGAGCGCCCGGTCCCTCCCGTGGACGAACGGACGAGGGACGGGCGCTTGCCCGGCGGGCCCGGTTCCGGTGCAATGGCCCCGGATGCGCTATCTCGCCCTCCTCGCGCTCGTCGGCGGCGCCCTCGAGCTCGCCCCCCGGCCGGCCGCGGTGCGTGAGGCGCTCGACGCCGTGCAGGCGCGCCAGCAGCTCGCCGTCGACCGCCTGGTCTGCGAGCGCCGGGCCACGAGCGCCCTGCTGACCGAGGACCCCGCCGCGCTCGCCGAGGCCGAGCGCATCTGCGCGGCGGTCTGGGGCCCCACGCCGGGACCCGGGCCCGAGGGCGTCTAGAGCCGGACGTCCTCGCAGTCGCCGGCGACGGCGTCCACGGGGTCGGCGAAGACGACGTCGGCGCCCTCGCCGCAGCTCACCCGGTCCGGCGAGTCGTCGACGGCACCGATGCGGTCGTCGCCCTCGTCGCCGGCGAGCACGTCCGCGTCGCGGCCCCCGAACACGCGGTCGGCGCCCGGCCCGCCGCTGACCGTGTCGGCCCCGAAGTCGCCGCTGACGTAGTCGTCGCCCTCGTTGCCCAGGACGACGTCGTCCTGGCGACGCCCGTACACCTGGTCGGCGCCCGGCCCGCCGTGGACCTCGTCCGGGCCCGCCTCGCCGTCGACGTAGTCGTCGCCCGCCTCGCCGAACAGGCGGTCGGCGCCGTCGGCCCCGAAGACGGAGTCCGTCCCGGCGGTCCCCACGAGGACGTCGTCGCCCGGCGTGCCAGGGACGACGTTGCTCGTGCGCGGCGCGTCCGTCGCGGGCTCGGGCGCCGCGAGCAGGACGACCTCGCAGCGCTCGAGGCGGTCGCGTGCCGGGGCGTCGGCCTCGACGTAGACCGTGTCGCGGCCCGTCCCGCAGTCCACCGCGTCGGCGTCGCCGTCGGCGGCGCGGACCGTGTCGGCGCCGCCCCCCGCCTGCACCCGGTCCTCGCCCGGGCCGGCCACGAGCTCGTCCGCCCCGTCACCGCCCGAGATCGCGTCGTCGCCCGACCCGGCGTCGACCGTGTCGTCCCCGTCGCTTGCGAAGAGCTGGTCGCGCCCCGCGTCGCCGCGGATGCTGTCCGCCCCCTCGCGGCCGTAGACGCGGTCGCCGCCCGTGCCCCCGTCGACGGTGTCGTCGCCCGGGCCTGCGTCGATCGACTCCCCGCCGCCGCCCCCGAAGAGCTGGTCGCCGCCCTCGCCGCCCACGATGCGGTCCGTGCCCCGGTTGCCGTCGACGAGGTCGTTGCCCGGCCCGCCGTCGAGCAGGAGGTCGTTGCCCAGCCCGGCCTCGCGGATCTTGTCGTCGCCGGGCCCGCCCAGCACCCGGTCGTCGCCGTCGCCGCCGTCGAGGTAGTCGCTCTCCGGCCCGCCGTCGAGCACGTCGTTGCCCGTCGCGCCGAACAGGGCGTCCGGACCGCCGCCCCCGAGGCCCAGGTCCTGCCCCGACTGGCCGGTGAGCCGGTCGGCCCCCTCGCCGCCGTCGAGCTGGTCGTTGCCGCTCGAGCCCACGAGCAGGTCGTCGCCCAGCCCGCCGAGGAGGACGTCGTCGCCCCGGCCGGCGCGCAGCGCGTCGTTGCCCGCGAGGCCGTCGAGCCGGTCGGGCAGGCGCGAGCCGAGGAGGACGTCGTCGGCGTCCGTGCCGACGCGCACGGCGAGGCCGGGCTGGACGGCGAGCGCGAGGGGCCGGGCCCCGCGGGGCAGCGCGGCCGTGCGCAGCCGCCGCAGCGTGCGGGCGGAGAGGACGGAGAGGGTGCCGGCGCCCGCGTCGGCCACGTAGAGGCGCACGCGGTCGGGGGAGAGGACGGGCAGGCCAGGGCCGCGGCCGGTGCGCGGGCGCGCCACGACGCGCCGCCGGGACAGGTCCACGAGCGCGGCTCGCCGGCGC
>JALYMR010000344.1 GCA_030773615.1 Actinomycetota bacterium | reverse complement strand
GCGGACACGACGGTCGCGCACGGTGTCGCGGACGAGCGCCCAGCGCGCCTCGAGGCCCTGGCGCTCGAGGCGCGCGTGCAGCTCGGCCGCCTCGGCCTGGCGCTTGAGCGGGCGCAGCCGCGAGCGCGCCTCGCGCTCCACGTCGAGCGCCCGGTCGAGGTTCTGGCCCGTCCGCTCGAGCTTGAGCTGGGCGCGGCGCCGACGCTTGCGGTGCTTGCCCAGCCCCGCGGCCTCCTCGATGAGCAGCCGCCGGTCGCGGGCCTTCGAGCTCACGATGGCCTCGACCCGCCCCTGGGAGACCACGGAGTGCATCTCCTTGCCCAGCCCGGTGTCCGACAGGACCTCGAGCACGTCGACGAGCCGGCAGGCCGCGCCGTTCAAGCGGTACTCGCCCTCCCCGGAGCGGTCGAGCCGGCGCGCGATCGCGATCTCCCCCGCGGGCAGGTCCACGCGCCCGTCGGCGTTGTCGAGCACGAGCTCGACCTCGGCGCTCGTGCGCGCCTGCACCCCACGCCCGCCGCCGAAGATGACGTCCTGCATCGTCTGCCCGCGCACGGCCAGCGGCGACTGCTCCCCGAGCGCCCAGAGCACGGCGTCGGTCACGTTCGACTTGCCCGATCCGTTCGGGCCGACGATGACCGACACGCCGGGCCCGAACTCGAGGCGGGTGCGATCGGGGAAGGACTTGAAGCCCTTCAGGGTGAGCGCCTTGAGGTGCACCTAGGCCGCGCCGGTCTCCTCGGCGACGAGCCGGTCGAGCGCCCGGCGGGCGGCCTCCTGCTCGGCCTGCTTCTTCGACCGTCCCGCGCCCTGGCCGATGGTCTCCCCCGCGACCTCGGCGACGACCTCGAACGTGCGCTCGTGGGGCGGGCCCTCCTCCGCCACGACCTCGTAGGCCACCGTCGCGCCGCGCCGGGCGAGGCGCTCCTGGAGGGTGGACTTGAAGTCGAGCGGGTTGCTCAGCGCCTCCTCAACCTCCGGCGTGAACGCCTCGACGACGGCCTCCGCGGTGCGCTCGTAGCCCGCGTGCAGGTAGCAGGCGCCGATGATCGCCTCCGTGATGGAGGCGAGCACCCGCTCCGTCTCGATGGAGGCCGCCTGCATGCCCTTCGGGGCGACGCTGGCCAGCCGGGCGGGCACGTCGAGACGCTCGGCGACCGCCCGGCACGAGGGGCCGGAGACGCTCTGGGCGCGGATCTTCGTGAGCCGGCCCGCCCCGAACCGCTCCGCCTCCAGGCGCGGGTACAGGTGCGCGGTCACCGCGAGGCTGAGCACGGAGTCGCCGAGGAAGGCGAGGCGCGTGTAGGAGTCCGAGCGGCGCTCGGTCCACGACGCGTGCGTGAAGACCTGCCGCTTGAGGTCCTCGGGGAGCTCGTCGAGCAGGGCCGCGAGTCGCCTCAGGACTCCGCCTGCAGTCGCTCGCCGCCGTGCTCGAGCACGCGGTCCACCGCCTCGCCGACGGTCTGAATCCGCGCCGCCTCCTCGTCGGGGATCTTCACCCCGTGGGTGTCCTCGAGCTCCTGCACCAGGTTGTAGAGGTCCAGGGAGTCCGCCCCGAGGTCCTCGCGCAGGCGGCTTGCCTCCGAGACCTCCCCCGGATCGAGCTCGAGCTCGTCGGCGAGGTGAGCGCGGATGAGCGCGAAGACGGCGTCCCGGGTCATCGTTGCGGGACGCTACCCGCCGGTGCGGACGCATCCGGCCCCGTTCGCCGCAGCGCACCCGCCTCCTCCAGGGCCGCCCGCGTGCGGCCCACGACGTCGCCCTGCACGCCGCGCGCGGCGAGCTCGATGGCCCGCGCGAAGCCGTGGCGGCTGTAGCGGCCGTGGGGCATGACCCCCAGCCGGCGCAGCCCGAGCAGGTACGCCCCGCCCGCCCCCTCCGGGTCGATCTCCTCGTGCAGCGCGCGCAGCGCCCGGCGCAGCAGCAGGCCGCCGACGCGCGCGCGGGGCGAGGACGCGGCGGTGCGGCGAATGGCGCGCAGGGTCTCCTGGGAGGTGCCCTCCATGAGCTTCACCGCGACGTTGCCCGTGAAGCCGTCGGCCACGACGACGTCGGCGACGCTGGCGGGGACCTGGGCGGCGTCCACGTTGCCCACGAAGTCGAGGAGCCCGGCGGCGCCCGGGGCGCGCTCGAGCAGCGCCGCGTGCGCCTCGCGGATGAGCGGCGTGCCCCGCGACGGCTCCTCCCCGTTCGACAGCAGGGCGACCCGCGGGCGCTCGATGCCGAGCACGACCTTCGCCAGGGCGGCGCCCATGAACGCGAACTGCACGAGGTGCTCCGCGCGGACCTCGACGTTCGCCCCCACGTCGACGACGGTGACGGGCGCGCCCGGGACGGGCACGGGCACGGCGAGCGCCGGGCGGTGGATCCCGCGGTCGCGCTTGACGTGGAAGAGGCCGGCGGCGAGCGCGGTGCCCGTCGAGCCACCGGCCACGAGGGCGTCCGCGCGGCCCTCGGCGACGGCCCGGGCGGCGAGCACGATGGAGGCGTCGGGGGTCGAGCGCGCCGCGGCGGCGGCGTCCTCGGCCTTCGCGATGGACACGGGCGCGTGGACGACCTCCACGCCCTGGGCGGGCTCGCCGAGCTCGTCGCGGGGCCCGAAGAGCAGGACGCGCACGCCC
>JALYMR010000343.1 GCA_030773615.1 Actinomycetota bacterium | reverse complement strand
GGGCGCCCCGAGAGGGGCAAGGCTCTCCCGGCAGAGTACGGCGGACGGCGAGCGCGGCCGCGTCACGAGTCCGTCCGCGACCCGGGACCGCGGCGCCCCGTTCTTCGAGGCGCCAGGCGGGTTTTTTTCGGCGACGGCGCGCTCCGGGGGGAGGCGTCGGCTGGGCCGCCAGCCCACGCAACAGATGCTGCAACACGCGTCGGCCTTGTCGTCCCGGGGAAGAGGTCGCCACACTGATGTCATTCCGGTCCCCGAGCATCCTCCCGCGAGGGAGAGGAGGCCCCCCTTGACCATCGCCCCGCCCCAGCCGCCTTCGACAGGCGGCCCGCGCCAAGGCCCGCTGTTCATCGACACGGACATCCACGAGCGCGCCGACACCCATGACCTCGTCCCGTTCCTCGAGCCGAAGTGGCAGAAGTACATCACGGACTACGACTGGCAGCCCGATCGCCACCTCGCCTACTCGCAGCCCACGGCCGGCGGCCTCGACCGCAGGGACGCCAAGGTCGACGGGCGCCCCGGCGGCTCTGACCTCAACGTCCTGCGGGCGCAGCTGCTCGATGAGTTCAACGTCGAGTACGGCATCCTCACGGGCTGGCTGAACGCCTCCGCCCTCCAGTCGGGCTGGCCCGAGTTCAAGACCGCGCTCATGTCGGCCTACAACGACTGGGAGCTCGCGAACTGGGTCGACAAGGACGAGCGCCTCATGGGCTCGATCCAGGTCAACGCGTGGGACCCGCAGGGCGCCGCGCGGGAGATCGAGCGCCTCGGCCCGCACCCGCGCATGGTCCAGGTCATGCTCTACATGTTCGACCAGCCCTTCGGGGATCCGTTCTACCACCCGATCTTCGAGGCCGCCGAGCGCCACAACCTCGTGGTGGGCATCCACCACAGCGAGAACACGCCGACCGCGCTGGGCTTCCACCGCTACTTCGCCGAGTGGCACACGCTCGTCCCGCAGGCGTTCATGTCCCAGGCGGTGAGCCTCGTCTTCAACGGCGTGTTCGAGAAGTACCCCAACCTGAAGGTGAACCTCATCGAGGGCGGGTTCTCGTTCCTGCCCCACCTCATGTGGCACGCCGACCAGCAGTGGAAGGAGCTGCGCAACGAGGTGCCGTGGATCAAGCGTCGCCCGAGCGACATCATGCGCGAGCACCTGCGCTTCGCCACGCAGCCCATCGAGGAGTTCGAGCTCGACGAGTTCCTGCGCCTCATCGACCAGATCGGCACGGACGAGATGGTCTGCTTCTCGTCGGACTACCCGCACTGGGACTTCGACTCCCCGGTCGAGGCGCTCCCGGTCGGGCTCCCCGCGGACCTCTCGCGCAAGATCTACTACGACAACGCGCGGGCGACCTACACGAAGCTCCCCGCGCCGGCGCTGTCGGCGGCCTGATGAAGCAGGTCGTCTGCGAGGCGAGCGAGCTCGGGCCGGGACAGATCGTCTCGGCCCAGCTCGGGCCCATGCCGGTGGCGGTCGTGCGCACCCAGGACGGCTCGCTCTACGGCGTGCTCGACAAGTGCCTGCACCAGGGGGGCAGGCTGTCGCGAGGGATCACCGAGCCGGCGCCCATCAGCGACCGCGCCGGGGAGTACCAGGTCGACTTGGAGCGGGAGATCATCAAGTGCCCGTGGCACGGCTACGAGTACGACCTGAAGACGGGGTGCACGCTCTTCGACCCCAACCAGAGGATCCGGACGTTCAAGGTCCGGGAAGAGGACGGCCACATCGTCCTCGAGATGTAGACGCCACCGAGGCTACGGGGGAGGACCATGGAGTTCGTCGAGGTCGGCTCCGCCGACACGCTCGGGGAGGGCGCCAAGCAGGCCGTCGAGGTGAGCGGCAAGCGGGTGGTCGTCCTCCGGGTCGAGGGCAAGCTGTACGCCATGGGGGCGATCTGCACGCACGAGCGGGCCAACCTCGACGAGGGCACGCTCATGGGCCACGAGCTGTACTGCCCGCTGCACTTCAGCTGCTTCGACGTCCGCACGGGCGAGGCCATGGCCCCGCCCGCGGACCGGGACGCGGCCGTGTACGCGGTCAAGGTCGAGGACGGCAAGCTGCTCGTCTCCTCGGCCCCGGTGGACGCCGACGAGCTGGAGACGGCTCCGGCGGCCGAACCTGCCTACCCGCCGGTCGGCGCCGTGGGGCGCGTGGCGGAGAACGGCAGGTCGGAGGCCGCGGCCACCGAGGGCACGGAGGACGCGCCCACGGCGGGGACGGACCCCGCCGAGGAGCCCGCGGCCCCCGCCGTGGAGATCACGCCCACAGGCGGGGTGGGCGGCGCCGCCGCCGCCCAGGAGAACTTCGAGCGCAGGGAGGACGTGCCGGGCCACGAGCGGGCCGCCGGGACGCCCCCTCCCCCCGCGCCGACCTTCGAGCCCGTCGGCCCCATCGACCTCCACGCCAAGCTCTTCTACCGGCTCGAGGGCGTGGAGTGGCTCGAGACGGGCGCGCAGCGGCTCGGGGCGGCGTTGCGGCCGATCCGCGAGGGCGAGCGGACCGGGAAGGTCTTCGAGCTCCTGCACGGGCGGATGACCGGGCACGCGCTGCACCCGGCCATGACGGACCTCCCGCTGGGCATGTGGACGGGTCAGATGGTGCTCGACGCACTCGGGGAGCACTCCGCCGCCGGGAAGCTCGGCGCCCTGGGCGTCCTCGGCGGCCTCGGCGCCGCGGTGACGGGCGCCGCGGACTGGACGGTGAGCGACGGCGGCGATCGGCGCGTCGGGCTCCTGCACGGGCTCGGGCAGACCGCGGCGATCGCGCTGCACTGCACCTCGCTCCTCGCGCGCGCGCGGGGTCGCCTGCGCGCCGCTCAGGCGCTCGCCGGCCTGGGAACAGGGACCTCCATCGCGTTCGCCTACCTCGGCGGGCACCTCGTCCTCGGCAAGGGCGTCATGGTCGACCACACGGCGTGGAACCAGGGGCCGCGCGCGTGGAGTCAGGCACTGCGGGTCGACGACCTCGCCGAGGGCGAGGCCAAGGCGGCCCAGATCGACGGTCGCGCGGTCCTCGTCTCGCGCATCGACGGCGCCATCTCGGCCATCGACAACGTCTGCAGCCACGCCGGGGCACCCCTGTCGACCGGACGGGTGGAGGACGGGATCGTGACCTGCCCGTGGCACGGGTCCCGCTTCAAGCTGAGCAACGGGGCCTGCGTGCGCGGCCCGGCCAATCACCCCCAGCCGCTGCTCGAGGCGCGCGAGCGCGGCGGATGGGTCGAGGTCCGCGCGTTTCGCCGGCGCTAGGTGAGCGCCGAGCAGGAGGTCGTCGTCGGGCTCCTCGCCGCGGCCTCCTCGCTCGTCGCCGGGGTGCTGGGGGCGGGCGGTGACATCCTCCTCGTCCCCCTCCTGCTCTACGCGCTCCCCGCGCTGGCCGGCGACCCGCTCGACGTCCACGCCGTGGCGGCGCTCTCGCTCGTCGGGAGCATCGCGTCCACGGGGAGCGGCGGGCTCAGGCACCTGCTCGAGGGCAGCCTCGACCGGGTCGCCCTGTGGCCCGCGGCCGGCCTGCTCGCCGGCGGCGCGCTGGCCGGCGGGCTGCTCTCGCCCCTCGTCGCCGACCGCTCCCTCCTCGCGGTCTTCGCGGTCGTGACCACGGCGGCCGCGCTGCTCCTCCTCGTGCCCCCCGGGCGCGGCCTTGCGCCGGCGGGCGCGCCGCGGGCTCGCCGCGACGCCCTGGCCGCCGCGCTCCTCGCG
>JALYMR010000342.1 GCA_030773615.1 Actinomycetota bacterium | reverse complement strand
TCGATCGCCTCGAGCGCGTCGAAGACGACCTCGGTCAGCTCGCCCAGCGCGTGGTCCATGTCCGTGTTGTCGATGATCGGCACGCGCTGCTCGCCGGCCCGCGAGACGAGGTAGGCCTGGAGCTTGCGGATGGTCGTGAAGCTGCGCAGGTAGCGCTCGGCCGGGCGGGCCGAGGCGCCGCCGCGGCGGGACAGGTGCGCCTGATGGCGCTCCTCGTCGCCGACGGTGAGCACGAGGGGGACGATGAGCGCCTCGTCGCCGTAGTCGGGCACGAGCCCGGGCACGAGGTGGACGCCCTCGATGATCATCGGGGTCCGCTCGACGATCGCGCGGTCGAGCAGGGCGCGCACGCCGGTGGAGACGTTCTCGACCTGGCGCAGGAAGCCGACCATGTCGGGGTCCTCGTGCGCGTGCGCGCGCAGGCGCACGGCGGCGCCGACCTCGAACGACGACGAGTGCACGGCGGGCATGAACTGCTCGTCGAAGCACGCGCGCAGGACCTGGCGGACCATGTCCGTGGCCGCCACCCGGTTGATGCCCAGCCGGTGCGCGAGCAGGCTCGCCAGGGTGGACTTCCCGGTGCCCGTCGCGCCGCCGATGAGCACGATGAGCGGGCGCTCCGCGCGGTCGAGCTGGTGCCACTGGCGGAAGCGGGCGACCGCGCGGTCGCCCTCCTCCTCGCCGAGCACCCGCTCGGCCAGCCGGTGCAGCTCGGCGACCGGGACCTCGTTCTCGCCGAGCTGCGTCAGCCGGTCCTCGATCTCCCGGGCGAGCTCGTACGAGCGGGCGGGCGCGAGCCCGGCGGCCATCATGGACTGGGCCATGAGGCCCTTCGAGTAGGGCAGCCCGGGCCGCCGCTTGACGACGAGGATCTCCCGCGGCCGGGGGTCGGCGCTCATGCCGCCCCCTCCAGCAGCGCGAGGAGCGCGGCGTCCAGGTCCGGCTCGCCCGGCAGCTCGCGGGGCCGGTTGCGCACGAAGACGAGCCGGGCGCCCGCGCGCGCGGCCGCCTCGGCCACGGTGTCGACGGCGGCCGCCTTGAGCTCGGTCAGGTAGACGTCGCAGCGCTCGGCCCGAGCGGCCTCGAGGTCCTCCGCCAGCCGCGGGCGACTGGCGAGGTGGCGTGAGACGACGACGGGCTCGACACCGGTGGGCAGGCCCGGACCCGTCGTGAAGAACGCCACCCGGCTGCCCGCCGGCACCTCGTCGACGGGCTCGGGCTCGAGCGCGACCGGGATGACCGGGCCGCGGCACCAGCGCGCCGCGTCGGCCGCGAGCGCCGGGTCGTCGGCGGTCACCACCGCGAGGTCGGCGCGCAGCAGGCGGAAGGGCCCGAGGTGCGAGAGCGCGCCCTCCCGAGAGCCGATCACGCACACCGTCCGGTCGACAGCCACGGGGGGCAGCGCCGCCCCGGAGCCCTCGTAGAGGATCGCGCCCGGGTCGAGCGAGACCGCGAGGGCGCCGCCCTCCTCGACGTTCGACTCCACGCAGGCGCCGGCGAGGCCGCCGCCCACGCGGCGTGAGCCGACGGCCGGGACCTTGGCGAGGACGGCGTGCTCGAGGTAGTCCGACGCCGCGTGGCTTCCGGAGCGGGAGATCGCGAGGAGGTCGTCGAGCCCGACCGGGGGCGCGGCGAGCGTGGGTCGGTCGGGCCCGCCGCGGCCCATGGCCACGACGACGGGCCGGGCCCCGTGCTCGCGCAGGAGGCTCGCCCAGTGGACGCCCACCGCCGTCTTGCCCGTCCGCTTGCCCGTCCCGATCACCGCGAGCTGCGGCCCGCTGAACGGCACCTCGGCCAGCGGCGGCGGGTCCAGCACGAAGTCGGCGCCCTGGTAGCGCAGGCCCATGTCCAGGGCGACCGCGGCGAGCTCGAGCTTGCCGGCCGCGTCGAGGACCGGCTCGTCGGCCAGGTCCACGACGAGCTGGGCGTCCCGCGCGAGCCCCCGCAGAGCCTCCGCGCGGTCGGGGGCGATGGTCACCGCGCGGCCGTAGTGCCCCTCGGGCCGTGCGAGCACGTCGGGCGCGAGCTTCTCCTCACCACCGCAGAACAGGACGGCCTGGAGGTCGACGCGCGCCGCCAGGTTGTCGAGCGCGCTGCGCACGGCCGATGGGTGGTGGTCGCCGTCGATCAGGGCGATGACGCGAGGAGCCGAGGCCACGGGTCAGCGGCACGCCTCGCTGCCGGCGTCCGTGAACGTCGAACCCGGCGCGGGCACGAAGCGCCAGTCGAAGCTGCCCGCCCGGAGGGTCATCTCGAGCACCCCGAAGCTGTTGTTGTTGCGCACCTCGCTGTTCGCCGCGATCGCCGTCGGCGCCGGGAACAGCGTCTCGCCACCCGTGCCCACGGTGAACTGCCGCGGGCCGGCGGGGTCGGCGGCCCCCGCGGCGTTCTGGCGGCCGAACCGCTCGTAGGCGTGCTCGTGGGCGCTGAGCACAACGTCGGCGCCCCCGGCCTGAAGAGCCGCCCAGATCGGGCGCATCGCGGTCGCCCGGCCCGCCCGGCCGCTGTTGAACAGCGGCGCGTGCCAGTAGGCCAGCGTGCACGCGGTGGGGTGGGCGGCGAGGTCGGCGCGCAGCCAGCGCTCCTGCTCGGAGCCCGCGCCGCAGGGCACGACGGAGCAGTTCGAGTTCAGCGAGATCAGGTGCCAGCCGCCGATGTCGTACGAGTAGTAGCCCTTGGAGGGGTCGCCCGCCCGGGCGCCGAAGTAGCCGAAGTAGCCCGCCGCGCCGGGCGTCTCGTACTCGTGGTTGCCCACCGCGGGGAACGAGACGGCGTCGAAGCGCCCCCAGGTCGGCGCGTAGCTCGCGCGGAAGTTCTCGAGCTCGCCGCGCTCGTACTGGAGGTCGCCGAGCGGCAGGACGGCGGCCCGGCCGGCCAGGAGGTTCGAGGTGTCGCCCTGGCGGCAGGTCGTGGCGGTGACGGGCACGCCGGGGGCGCAGGCGATGTCGCCCGCCGCCGCGATGACGGTGCCGGCGGGGGCCGGTGCCGCCGGCGGCGCGGAGGGCTGGCC
>JALYMR010000341.1 GCA_030773615.1 Actinomycetota bacterium | reverse complement strand
CGCCCGCCGCGCCGGCGCCCGCCGTGCTCGCCCCGGCCGCGCTAGCCGCCCCGGTGCCGAGGTGGGCGAGCAGGAGCTTCTTGAGCAGCAGCGCGGGGGCGATCGGCAGCACCGCGGCCAGGGCCTTGTTCGTCGCCCGCAGCTGCTTGCGGAAGGCGGCGCAGCGCTCGCAGGTGCGCAGGTGCCGGCGCACGGGCGGGGAGACGCGCCGCAGCCCCTCGGCCCACTCCGCGAGCTCCTCGCGCGCGTCCTCGCAGCTCAGCATCCGGGCCTCGGAGGCCTCGGCGAGCGAGACCCGCGCGCGGACGAGCAGCGACTTCACCGAGGGGATGGTCGTCTCCATCGCCTCGGCGATGTGCTCGTAGGAGAGCCCCTCCATCTCCCGCAGCAGGAGCGCCGTGCGCTGCGTCTCCGCCAGCTCGTGCACGTCGGCCATGAGCAGGCGGAACTCCTCGCGGCGATGGGCCTTGTCGGCCGTGCTCGCGCCGTGCTCGGAGAGGTGGACGTCCATGGAGTCCATGCCCACCGCCGTCGCGCGACGCAGGTGGTTGAGCGAGCGGTTGCGGGCGATGCGGTACAGCCAGGGGCGCACGTTGATCGGCCGGTCGTCGGCGAGCATCGCGTGGAACGCGGCGGCGAAGACTTCCTGCAGGACGTCCTCGGCGTCCTCGCGCGAGCCGAGCAGGTGCCGGCAGAAGGCGAGCAGCCGGGTCTGGTAGCGCCCCACGAGCGTCTCGAAGGCCGCGGCGTTGTGGCGCCGGGCGAGCGCGACGAGCCGCTCGTCGGACTGCAGGCGCAGCAGCGGGCTGGGACCGCGGAGCCCGAGGGCGCCGACGCTCTTGAGGGCGGAGGCTTCCATGCGGTTCGGGTCAGGCTAGCCCGGAACCCGCCGCTGGGCGGCGAGTTGCGGCGGCGGCGCTACGGCTCGCGGCGGCCCGGGAGCGTGCCGAACACCCGGTCCCAGTACGGCGCGCTGATGCCGAAGCCGCGGCTGTCGTCCTGGAAGTGGTGGCGCATGTGCAGCTCGCGCAGCCAGCGACCGAGGCGGCCCCGCGGCGTGGCGTGGTGCAGGACGTAGTGCAGCTCGTCGTAGACGAGGTAGCCCAGGACGAACCCGGCGAACAGGCCGAAGAAGCGCGGCGTGCCGGCCGCGAGGAGGAACGCGCCCGCGAACAGCGCGGCGAGCGGCAGGGAGGCGCTCGGCGGCATGACCAGGCGCCGGGGGTCGTTCGGGTGCTCGTGGTGGACGCCGTGGATGAGGAAGTGCAGCCGCTTCCCGATGGGGTGCTCGGGCTCGAAGTGGAACACCGTGCGGTGCATCCAGTACTCCGTGAGCGTCCAGCACAGGTAGCCCAGGGCGATCCACGCGAGGGCGCCGAGGCCCTGGGCGCGGAAGGCGAGGACGCCCAGCACGAGGAGGACGGGCGCGAAGATCGCGACCGGGACGAGGTGGTGCACCCGCGTGAGCCGGTCGAGCGTCGGCGACGCGAACAGGGGCGGCGAGGCGCGCAGGTGCTCGGAGCGGGACGGACTCGACATGCGGCGGAGTCTAGGAGCGCCGGGCGGCGTCCGCCGCGAGGTGCCCGGGGCGGGACTCGAACCCGCACTGGGCGCTTTTTAAGAGCGCTGCCTCTGCCGTTGGGCTACCCGGGCGCCGGCCGGAGGAGTATCCCCGACCGGCGCCCGGGGCTCGGGTCAGCGACCGAAGCGCCGGCCCTCGCGCAGCAGCACGCGATAGGCGGGGCGGGGGCTCCCGGTGCGGTTCACGAGCCCGGCGTCGAAGCGCGAGCGGCAGTTCGTCCCGTAGAAGTTGTACGGGTACAGGCGGGTGACGTCGCGGCGGAAGCGCCGGGCGATCGAGAGCATGTAGCGCGTCGCCCGGGCCTGGCGGCGGTAGTTGCAGCGCAGGTTGCCGAACTTGGCGATCCCGCCGGTCTCCGTGAACCAGAGCTTCGTGCGGCGGTTGTGCCGGCGCACCGCGCGGATGATGTCGCGGGTGTTGCGCGTGTAGAAGCGGTTCGTCTCGGAGTAGTTGTGGATCCCGACGACGCGCAGCGCGCGCCCGGAGCGGCCCGCGGCGCGGAACCACGCGCGGATGTAGCGGTCGAAGCCCGAGATGGACCGGCTGCGCTGGTCGAGGAGGTCGAGCCCCACGATGGTGCACCCGCGGCAGAAGCCGCGCATCGCGACGTAGAACTGAGCCGCCCGGCGCGGGTTGCGGTAGGTGGGCTGCGAGTCGTGGTTCGCCTCGTTCCACGTGCCCCACTCGCGCACGCCCTGCGGGCGGTAGCGGCGCACGAGCGCGCCCACGTTGCGGCGGTACTGGGCGACGCTGGGCAGCCGTGCCCGGCGGCGGCGCAGGTTGTCCGAGCTGACGTGCATGAGCACGCGGACCCCGGCCCGACGTGCCCCGGCGACGTACGCGTCTGCCTCGGCGAGGCGGCCGCGATTGCGGATCGCGTTCCAGGCGACGAAGTAGCGGACCTTCTTGATGCGCAGCGCCCGGAAGCGCGGGTCGTCGAACACCGTCGCGCGCTGGTCGCCGAGACCGAGGGCGACGCGCGGGGTGGCTGAGCTCGCGGCCGGCGCCGCGAGCGAGGCGACGAGGGCGGCGGCGAGCAGGGTGAGGACGAGACGTCTCACGATGTCGGAGCCTTTCCTGGGGGACGGGGCCAAGCGGACAACCCGCCCGCGGCGCGAGGGTTGCGCGGCGAGCCTGGTGCCCGGATGCAGCCTGGGAGGCTAGGCGGCGCGCAGCGCGCGCGACGAGGCGGCGGACAGGCCGTCGAGCACGACCCCGGCCAGCCGCT
Source organism: Actinomycetota bacterium (assembly GCA_030773615.1). GTDB lineage: Bacteria > Actinomycetota > Thermoleophilia > Solirubrobacterales > Solirubrobacteraceae > JALYMR01. The sequence goes on along the minus strand of JALYMR010000341.1, from coordinate 1,196 downwards.
CGTCACCCGAGAGCTCGAGGCGCTCGCGCCTGCTGTCCGTGCCGAGGGCCGCGACCCACTCGTCCTGGCTGCCCTCGACCCGCGCGTCCGGCTCGGGCTCGCCCTCGCTCGACCGCGGGTCGCACTCGCGCACGCTCACCTCACCCTCGCCCAGGTGGACGAGGTAGCGCTGCTCGTGCTCGGGCCCGTGGACCAGGAGCTCGGCGACGCCCCTGGCCTCGCCCGGGGCGATGAGGCCGGGGGCGACCCGGAAGAAGGCGGCGATGTCGACCGCCTCGCCCGGCCGGGGCGGGCCCCACGCCCACTCGTAGCCCCAGCGGGCGAGCTCCCCGAGGACGGGCAGCAGGGCGCGGGAGCGGTCCGTGAGCTCGTAGTCGACGCGCGGGGGCACCTCGCGGTAGCGCTGGCGGGTCAGGAGGCCGTCGGCCACCATCCGGTTCAGGCGCGAGCGCAGCTGCTCGGTGGAGATGCCCGGGAGGACGCGCTGGAGCTCGACGAACCGCCGCGGGCCGGCGGCGAGGTCGCGCACGATGAGCAGCGTCCACTTGTCGCCCACCAGGTCGAGCGCCCGCGCGTCCGGCGACCACTGGTCGTACGGATGGCGCTTGGGAGGCGGCACGGCGGACATGCGGTCGAGCATTTTACCCTTTGGGTCCAAGAAAGGCGCCGGGGCCGTGGACGTCTGTTGCAGTTCGCGCATCCGCTCGGCCATCCCGAGCGTTGTAGGGGCCATGGCGGACGTCATCCTCCTCGAGCGTCATCGGGCGCAGCGGTCCCCCGGGTCCCGCTCGCCCGGCGCGACGTTCTCCTTCGACCTGGGGTCCCCCGCGACCTACCTCGCCGCCGAGCGCGTCGACCGCCTGTTCGAGGGCATCCGCTGGCGCCCGGTCCTCGGCCCGGGGCCGGGGGGGAGGGGCGTCGACGCGGCGCACGTCGAGCGCCGGGCGCGCGAGCTTCGCCTGCCCCTGCGCTGGCCCGAGCGGGACGCCGCGACCGTCGCGGCGAGCCGGGTCGCCTACCTCGCGGTCGAGCGGGGCCGGGGCGCGGCCTTCGTGCTCGCCGCCAGCCGGCTCGCGTTCTGCGGCGGCTTCGACCTCGACGACCCCGAGGTCCTCCTCGAGGCGGCGGCCGCCGCCGGCCTCACGGCGGGGGAGGCGCGCGTCGCCGCGGGCGACCCCTCGCGCGACCTCGAGCTC
>JALYMR010000340.1 GCA_030773615.1 Actinomycetota bacterium | reverse complement strand
GTGCGGGGCGCCGGGCCCGGACGTCCCCGGCGCGCTCGCGACCGCCGGCAGCGCCTGGCCTCGGCCCTCGTGGCCTTCACCCGCCCCTTGGCCCCGAGGGCCTTGCAGCGCTTCGCGCCCGGCCTGGCGGCCGCGGCAGCGTCGACGGGGAGGGTGGGCACGGCCGCGAGGGCGAGCAGGAGCGCCGCGAGGAGGAGGGCGGCCGGGAGTCGCCTCATGCGCTGAAGACCTGGGGGATGCCCAGGGGCCCGGGGTCGGGGACGATGCCCTGCCACTCCGTCTGCAGCCACTGCTCGAGCAGCGCGCAGTACAGGCCGCGGAAGTCGGCGGTGCTGCGCAGGTTGCCCGCGGCGTCGATCCCGCTGCCCGGCGCGAGCCCGGGGAACTCGCCGACGAGCCCCTGGCGCACGGCCCGGCCGATGACGAACGCCGCGCCCGCCGCGCCGTGGTCCGTCCCCTGCGAGCCGTTCTCGTAGGGGCGGCGGCCGAACTCGCTCCAGAGGAGGATCACGACGCGGTCGTCGAGGCCGCGCAGGACGAGGTCGCGCCAGAAGGCCCGGAGGTTGTCGGCGGTCGCGCGCACGCCGCTCGCGAACGCGGTCGCCTGGCCCGAGTGCGTGTCGTAGCCCCCCTGCGCGCGCACGGTGACCGCCCGCACGGGCAGCGGAGCGCCGTCGACCTGGACGTGCAGGAGCTTCGCCAGCGCCTGCAGCCGGGTGCGCAGGGCACTGCTGGTGGTGGGGTACCCCGCGTCGGCGGGCGTCGCCGGCGCGCTCGCCGCGGCGCCGAGGTCGGTCGTGAGCCGGGCCGCGTTGCGCCCGATCTGGAGGGCGTAGGCGAGCGTGGGGTCCTCCGCGTCGCGCTGGGCGAGGCTCGCGAGCGTCGCGCGCATCCGGGTCTGCGTCTGGCCCCAGACGCCGGGGGTGGAGAACCGGTAGGCGCCGAGGTTGTCGGCGGCGGCGACGGCGACGCGGCCCGTGGCCAGGACGGGGGAGAGGCTCCCCGACAGGCTGAGCCCCTGGATGGGGACGTTCGGGTCGCCGACGCGGTCGAGGTAGCGGCCGAGCCAGCCCGTGCGCCCGGTGGGGTCGAGCGCTCCGACCTCCCAGAAGTGCCGGGAGGTGAAGTGCGACTGGTTGGGGGAGGTGTAGCCGATGGCGGGGGCGACGGCGACGCCCACGCCCGGGTCGTCCCACAGCGCCTTCAGGCCGGAGGCCGCGGGGTGCCAGCGCAGGCGCGGGTCGGCCTCGAAGGGCAGGCCGTCGGCCTCCGTGACCTGGAGCGTCGGGCGCAGGGTGGCGTAGCGCGGGTCGCCGACGGGCGCGAGCAGGGAGAGCGCGTCGGCGCCGCCGTCCATGAACACGGAGACGAGGACCCGGTGGGGCCCGGCGGCCTGCGCCACCGCCGCCTCCACCGCCTCGGCGGCGAGGCCCGACCCCGCGCCGTAGACCGCCAGGCCGAGGCCGAGGGAGCGCAGCAGGAGCGAGCGGCGGGTCAGCCCGGTGCCGGCGGGCAGGGGCATGCCGGGCTCGACGGCGGGCAGGCCGCGCCCGGCCCGCGCGACCGCGGCCTGGAGGCGCGTGTGGTCGGCGCAGGACATGTCAGGACACCTGGAGGTCGGGGGACATCGCCACGAGGTGGCGCAGGGCGTTCACCCGCTGGGCCCGCCAGTCCGCGGTGCTCGCGTCCGTGGGGGGCGGCTGGGCGGCGAAGGCGAGCAGCGCGGACCGCGTCGCGTCGGAGAGCGACGGCTCGCCCCAGAAGGCGACGGCCGCCGCGAGCGCGGCCTCCGGGCTCTCCGTGTCCGGCCCCATGGCGGCGCCGGTGAGCGCGCGGCCGTCGAGCGCCTGCACCACGAGCTCCCAGCGCCCGAGGAAGGTCGACGTGTCGAGCCAGGCCGCGTCGTTCCAGCCCGAGACGTTCGGGGGCTGGAACAGGCGCTGGCCGGCGCGCTCGCCGCGCGAGTACCAGCTCGCGGTGGTGATCGTCCCGCCCGAGCCGCGCAGCAGCCCGGCCGCGAACACCGCCGGGGACTTCACGAGGACGGGCCCGCGGTGCAGGTCGGGGTGCAGGAGGATGGCCTCGACGACCGGGCGGACGGCGAACCCGCCGCTGAGGTACAGGTGCTCGAGCCAGGCCTGGGTGCCCGCGTCGGCCGGCGTCGGGACGAAGGAGGACCAGAGCTTCGTCACCAGGAACGAGCGGTGGTAGGGGTTCTCGAGGCACAGGTCGCCCGCCTCGCGCCAGCCGAAGGCCCCCGCGCGCTGGTGCCCGGTGCCCGCCCACAGCGTCTTCGTCGTGGCGTCGAAGCGCGTGGGGTCGAAGCGGAAGTCCCCGAGGCGCTCCGTCGTCGCGTCCCACGTCGCCCGCCAGCCCGTCAGGGCGCGGGCCAGCTCGCGGACGTCGGCCTCCGTGTACGCCCCGCGGTCGGCCCCGAGGGTGAAGAGCTCCATGAGCTCCCGGGCGTAGTTCTCGTTCGGGCGCCCCCGCCGGTTGTCGATCCCGTTGAGCCACACGAGCATCGCCGGGTCGACGGTGACGTCGTGGACGAGCTCGCGGAACGAGCCCAGCGCGCGCCGGCGGAAGAGCTCGTTCTGGGCGAGCATCAGGTCCGCGCGGTTCACGTCGGCGTTCGAGGTCGCGAACCAGTCGTGCCAGATGAGCGCCATCCGCTCGACGAGCGGCTGGTCGGAGCGCACCATGCGGTCGAGCCACCACACGTGGTCGTGGCCGTGGACGTCGGCGGGGGCGAGCGGCGCGCCGCCGGCGACGGGCTCGGGCCCGTGCAGGGCGGCGGTGCCCGCGGGGCGGGTGAGGTGGGCGACGGCGCCGGCGAGGCCGAGGTCGGCGAGGGCTCGGGCCTCCCCGGGGCGGGGGCCGAAGCCCCCTCGCCACAGCAGCCGCTCGGCCTCGCGCACGCCGAAGGGACCGTCGTAGACCGGGGCGGGCGGGGGCGCCGGCGGCGCGACCGGGGGCACGGGCAGCGGCTGGGGGACCGCGGTGGGGGGCGGG
>JALYMR010000339.1 GCA_030773615.1 Actinomycetota bacterium | reverse complement strand
CAGTCGGGCAACTCGTACGGCATCGTCCTGAAGGAGAAGCACGCGAAGTTCCCCCAGCCCGAGCTCGGCCCCTGGGTCGAGGGCTCGCGCACCGTCGGCACGGACTACCGGGCGCCGGTGCTCGAGGGCTGGGAGCCCCCGGCGCACTAGGCGCCGGGACCGGCCGGGCCTCGGGCGCTTCCCGCTCGGGGCCGGCCGTCGGCATCGCCTTGATCGGGTAGCGCCACAGGGGCGAGGACGCCCACTCGCGGCGTCTCCGGAAGGGCTCGGCGTGGTCCGGGCGGCTAGCGCCCGCGGGCCTGGGCCTGCGCCGCCTCGACCGTGTTGCGCAGGAGCATCGCGATCGTCATGGGGCCCACGCCGCCCGGCACGGGCGTGATGAGACCCGCGCGCTCGGCCGCCGGCTCGTAGTCCACGTCGCCCACGAGGCCCTCGTCGGTGCGGTTGATGCCCACGTCGATGACCGCGGCTCCGGGCTTGACCCAGTCGCCCTGGATCAGGCGGGGGCGGCCGACGGCGATGATGAGCACGTCCGCGCGCCGGCACACCTCAGGGAGGTCGCGTGTGCAGGTGTGGCAGACGGTGACGGTCGCGTTCTGCTCGAGCAGGAGCAGCGCGAGCGGCTTGCCCACGAGATTCGAGCGCCCGACGACGACCGCCTCGGCGCCCTCGAGGGGCACGTCGTGGCGGCGCAAGAGCTCGATGCAGCCCGCGGGGGTGCAGGGGCGCAGGCCGGGCAGGCCCGAGGCCAGGGCGCCGGCGGAGCGGGTCGTGAGGCCGTCGACGTCCTTCGCGGGGTCGATGAGCTCGACGAGCGCGCCGCTGTCCAGGTGCTCGGGCAGCGGAAGCTGGAGCAGGATGCCGGACACGCGGGCGTCGTCGTTGAGCTCGCGCAGGACGCCCGCGACCTGCTCCTGGCTCGCATCGCCGGGCAGACGATGGCCGAAGGCCTCGAAGCCGACCTCGTGCGAGGCCTTCTGCTTGCCGCCGACGTAGACCGCCGAGGCGGGGTCGTCCCCGACGAGCACGGTGGCCAGGCCGGGCTGGGGGAGCCCCTGGGTCCTGAGCTCGGCGACCGCGTCGCGCACCTCGGCGCGCACCTGGGCGGCGATCGCCTTGCCGTCGATGACCACCGGGGAGGTCGCTGACTCTGTCATGGTGAGCGCTTCTACCAGACCGGGCGGCCGTCCGGCGGCGTCAGCCGCCGCCCCCGGTCGCCCGCCTGCGGGCCTGCTCGACGAGCCGCTCGAGCGGGGGCGCTGTCCGCGGGGCCTCCTGCTCGCGCTGGCAGATGTTCGTCACCGCGGTCAGGGAGGAGAAGCCGGACTGCAGCCAGTCGTTGACCGCGGCGGACGCGAGCACGGTGGCCACGATCCGCCCCTCCGTGGGGCGCAGCACGCGCAGGCCGACGACGCCCAGCGAGCTCCAGGTGCCCAGGCAGCGCGTGCAGCTCACGAGCTCGCCCAGGGCGTAGCGCAGGCGCGTGCCCTTCGGGCGGCGGTCGCCGTCGCGCTCCTCCACCAGCGGCTCGCGCACCCAGACGCCGACCTTCTCCTTGGCCAGGGCCTTCGCGACGGTGAAGCTCGCGAGGCCGAGCAGCGGCAGCTCGCGCCCGGGCGGGGGTTGGGCCCCGGAGGCGCGCGCCGCGGCGAGCACGGCCAGCGTGAGGCCGCCCCAGGCGAGGTTCAGCGCGGCGTAGTCGACGGGCTCGACGGGCTTGTCGTTCACGCCACGGCGTTTACCCGAGCAGCCGCGGCGACACGCCCACCACGGTGGCGATGCCGACGGCGACGGAGGGGCTGCCCGTGGTGAGCACGACGATCGCGAGCCGGGGTGCGGGCCCCCTCGACGAGCGCCGCCTGGTGCACGAGCCGGGGCGCCAGCCGCCCTTGAGCAGCACGCGCCACCGCCCCCGGGCCGCCCGCGGCACGCCCCAGCGCCTGCTCGGGCACGACCGTGCGCAGCAACCGCCGCGGGTAGGCGGTGCCGGCGGGGCAGGAGGCGGCCCAGGCGTAGGAAGAACCGCGCCTGGTCGCCGGCGGTGATGCCGGTGTCGAACAGGGCGCCGTCCGTCCTGAGGCGAGGCATCCCGGCGGCGCGGCCCAGGCGCCGCAGGCCCTCGCGCCCCACGCGCGCGTAGACCTGCAGCGCCGTGGCGGTGTCCGACCACTGGATCATGGGAGCGAGCTGCTCACGCTCGCCGGGGCCGAGGGGGGCGTCGCCCACGCGGCGCAGCTCCGACCACTGGATCATGGGGGCGAGCTGCTCACGCTCGCCGGGGCCGAGGGGGGCGTCGCCCACGCGGCGCAGCTCCGCGACGAGCAGCATCGCCTTGACCACGCTCGCCGAGGGGTGCACGCGCGTGCGCGCCAGGCCGGCCAGCCGGCCGTCGGGGCTCGCGACCGCGAAGGCGACCCGCCCGGGGCGGGCG
>JALYMR010000338.1 GCA_030773615.1 Actinomycetota bacterium | reverse complement strand
GGAGGGGACGGGTCGGTCCCCTCCCGCGCGACGGGCGCGGGGACGCCGGCTACGGCTGGGCCGGCGTGGGGGCGTGCGGCGGCTCCAGGCGCTTGAGCTGCGAGTTGAAGCCCGAGGTCGGCTCGGCCAGGTACGGGAACGTCGCGAGGAACGGCTTGTCGTTCTGGTCGACGCCGTCACCCAGAGGCAGGCGGTTGCCCACCAGGAAGCCACCGACCACCCGCAACTCGATGTCGACCACGTCGTCGGTGAGCCGGCGGCCGTTGGGGAAGCCGGCGACGTCGTTGGCCAGCACGCCGAAGCGGTTCGGCGTGCTGCTCGCGGGCGTGCCGAGGTTGATCTTGATCGTGTCCACCGCCGGCGCGTTGGCCCCGGCCACCTGACGGTTCAGGTTGGGGACGCCCTGCAGCAGCGCGGTGACGATGTCCGTCCGGTTGCGCTCCGGCACGTTGAGGCCCGGGAACAGCAGGTTGAGGACGCGCGCGAGCTCCGGGTTCAGGACGAAGGCGCCGAAGCGGCGGGCGTCCTGGTCGGGCGTCGTGCGGTTGAACTCGTCCTTGCGGCCCAGCGGGATGATGACCTCGTTGACGAGCGGGTTGCCCAGGCGGGAGACCTGCACGAAGCGCGCATCGCTCCCATACCGGCCCTGGCGCCCCGCCTGCGCCGTCGACGCTGGCGTCTGGCGCGACTCGGTCCGCCGCTCGCGCCGGTGGCGGACCCGGCTGGTCCGCCCGCGGCTGCGGTTCGCCAGGACCTCCTGGTCGAACCTCGCGTTCGTCACCTGGAGGCGCCGGCGCTCCGTCGACGACCAGACGCCGACGACGGCGTTCGGAGCAGTCGGCGAGGCCACCGGCCGGGCGTCACGCGTGGCCTGCGCCTCGGGGATCTGGAGCACGATCGAGTGGACGGAGTAGCCCGCCAGGTCGTCCTTGCCGCCGCCCGCGTTGCCGGTTGCGTTGCGCAGGTTGATCGCGTCGAACGTCGCGCCGAGGTCGACGAAGAACGGGTCGTCGCGCTGGCCGGCGAAGACGCGCGCGCCGCCCGGGAGGCTTCTGATCGCCCCCGCAGCGACGGCAGAGTAGTTCGGCATCGTCTTCGGGCCGATGTTGCTGGGCGCCACGGGCAGCGCGTGGGCGACGCGCCTCGCCCGGACGACCCTCCCGCGCCGCATCGTCTCGCGCACGACGTCGTAGGTCTGGGTGATGTTCAGGTCGGGGTCGTTGATCGAGGTGACCTGGGGCACGGCCGCGAGGAAACTGTTGGGGTTCCTGATCCGCGTCCTGAACGTGAAGCGGTAGCGGATGTCGGCCCGCCCGTCGCCCGTGTTGTCGAGGTTGATGTAGTACCGGGCGCGGTCGTCGAATCGGTAGAAGTTCGGCCCGCCGGCCGGGTCCTCGAAGGGGTTCCAGTTGGCGACGAGCGTGAGCGCGCCGGGCGCGTCTGCCGCCGTGAAGGCGTAGACGTCCGTGTTGTCGGCGGTCGGGTCCAGCATGATGTTCGGTGCCTCGCGATGGCTCGAGCCGGTGCTCAAGGGCACCGCGATCGCGCCGGCCACAAGCGCGGCGACGATGGCCAGCTTCTTCACTCCGGACCCCTCCCTGAACGTGGATAGACACGCGAACCGGCGACGCTCGCCCCCGGCTCTCTACACCCTAAAGGATGTAGCGGTCCGTGTGTTCTTTCAGCGGATCGTAAGCGGGGTGCCCACCGGCATGAGGCGGGCGAGCCGGAGGATGTCGCGGTTGCGCATCCGGACGCAGCCGTGCGAGACGCGCCCGGGGATGAGCTCGGGGCGGTTCGTCCCGTGGATCCCCACCACCCCGCCCTGCGGCCAGTCCGTGAGGACCTCGGACCGAGCGCTCGTCCCGAACGCCAGCGCGCCGTAGACGGTGCCCCGGGGAAAGCCGACGAGCTTGTTGCGGATGTAGAACTCGCCGCGCGGCGTCGGCCAGCGCGCCTGTCCGACGGCCACGCGCGCCCGGAAGACGACGCGCCCCGACCGCACCAGCGTCGCGCGCAGGCGGCGGGTGTCCACGCGCAGCCACGTCTTCACGGCGATCAGCCGCTCGAGCGCCTCCCGCGGGACCCAGCCCGTGCTCCCCACGGGCCGCACCGGCAGCCGGACGCGGACCCAGGGGCGCCCATCCACCCCCCGGGCGCGCTCGAGTGCCAGCACGAGCTCGTCCGTGCCGTCCTCCGTGCGCAGGCCGAGCCGGCGGCCCACGGCGCGGGCGTTGGCGTCAGGCTGGGCGCGCGCGACCACGCGCCGGGCGACGAAGGCCCAGCGCGAGAGGTGCCCAGGCCGGGTCAGCCGCTCGACGTCCCCGCGCTGGCGTCCGGCCTCGCCGCCCCGCCATCCGGCCTCTGCGGCCTGCGGTCCGTCGGCTAGCGCGACGCCGGGAAGCAGCAGGGGGGCGGGGGCCGCCACGATCAGCAGGACGGCGAGGCGCGCACCCCCACCGCGGCAGCTAGCCGGGAGCGCGAGCATCACCGTCGTCGCCCATGCTGGCAGCCGGGGAACGGACACCGTCGACGGCACGATAGTCGAGACACTTGCGCCTGCGATCGCCTCCGTCGGCCCCCACGGACCCCCGAGGTCCTCCCCCCTGACGCTTCGGTTGCTCTTCAGCCTCGATCCGCCACCGGTGAGTCGGCGCGGTCGGCCAGCGGGTGGCGGGCCCCGGGCGCGAGGGCGGCGCGCACGAGCGCCTCGAGTGGCTGGCCGCGAAGGCCGTCGGGCGTCGCGTACAGGCGGGACTTCAGCCCGAAGTCCGTGCGCTGGTCCGCGCCGGGCTCCACATCGCGCCCGTCGACGCGGATCGTGGGCGAGCCGAGGCACCGCTCGGCCTGCGCCGCCTCGGGGGACTCCACCCTCCGCAGCCTGACCTGCTCGCCGGGCGCCATCTCGGCGAGCAGCTCCCGCAGCCGGGGCAGCACCGCCTCATAGCCCGGGCAACCGTCGAAGAAGAGCAGCCCGATCGTCGTGGAGACGGCAAGGACGATAGGCGGGCGGGAGCGGCCCTCGCCGCCCCCGACCCGTCACCGCGCCCTACGGGAAGAGCACGCGCTCCTGCGTCTGCGGGTTCTCGTGCCCCAGGCGCCGTGCCTCCCGCCGCGCCGCGTCGCTCAGGGGTTGAGGTGCTTTACACGCGCCGCTTTGGGCGGCAGCACCCAATTTCTCGGCCAGCACGCTGGTGCCCCGGCCCGCGGGGCTTTCGGCCCCGCTCGGTACGCGCATCTGTGACGGGGGGATGTGGCCCATCTGTGGCGCGGTGCCGGCACACCTGTGCTCGCGTCGGCAGCCGGTCGGAGGGCGCGGGTGGGGAACTGGAGGCTGCGTGCCGGTCGTCGGCGGGGCCCCGGGGCATCGCGCCGCAGGGCGCTCCTTCCGGGGCCACCTTGCCCCGCGGGTCCCGCTCGCTTCGTCCCGCTCGCTTCGTCCCGCTCGCGCACGTGCGCGAGAATGAGTGCGTACCTCACAAGCAGGGCAGCCGAGCTACCGCGCCATAGCAGTTGGGCAGACTCGTGTCCGCTCTACCTTTGCCCTGCTAGTACGAGGGTGTTGCGGGCGCGGGGTAGCAGTGGGATAGGAGACGGACACGAGTAGCCCCCGTCACCCCGCCCGCGCCGGCGCCCCTTCGAGCCCGTCGAGCAGCCGCTCGACATCCGTCTCGTCGTTCCACGCCCCGACGGAGGCCCGCACGTAGGGCGTGCCCGGCAGGTCGCGGACGACGACCCCGCGGCCGGCCAGGCGGCGCTTGACCGTGACGGGCTCCTCGACCTCCCAGGCCACGAGCGTCGTGTCGCCGCGCGGTGCCACCCGGAACCCGCGCTCGCCGAGTCGGGAGGCGAGGTCGGCGGCGAGCGTCGCC
>JALYMR010000337.1 GCA_030773615.1 Actinomycetota bacterium | reverse complement strand
GAGGGCCCGCGAGAGCGGGCCCACTGCCGGAGCCCGCGCGGACGCTCCGTTGCGGCGAGACAGATGTCGACACCCACCCAGAACAAGATCCGCATCCGCCTGAAGGCGTACGACCACTCGGCGATCGAGACGGCCGCCCGCGAGATCGTGCAGACCGCCACCCGGACGGGCGCCCGCGTCGCCGGGCCCGTCCCGCTGCCGACGGAGAAGAACGTCTACGCCGTCATCCGCTCGCCGTTCAAGGACAAGGACTCGCAGGAGCACTTCGAGATCCGCACCCACAAGCGGCTCATCGACATCCACCAGCCCACGCCGAAGACGGTCGACCAGCTCCAGCGCCTCGACCAGCTCCCGGCGGGCGTCGACATCGAGATCAGGCTGGCGTAATGCCCGCGATCCTCGCCCGCAAGCTGGGGATGACCCAGCTCTTCCAGGAGGACGGCCGCCTCGAGCGGGTCACCGTCCTCGAGGCCGGCCCCTGCCCGGTGACCGCCTTGCGCACCCGCGAGCGCGACGGCTACGACGCCGTGCAGCTCGCCTTCGGCGCCGCAAGGGAGAAGCACCTCACGCGCCCCGAGCTCGGCCACCTGCGCAAGGCCGGCGCCCCGCCCCTGCGCCACCTCGTGGAGTTCCGCGACGAGGGCGGCGACCTCGCCATGGGCGACACGGTCACCGTCGAGGCCTTCGCGCCGGGGCAGACCGTGAAGGTCTCGGGCACCTCGAAGGGCAAGGGTTTCCAGGGCACGGTCAAGCGCCACGGCTTCAACCGCGGCCCCGTGACCCACGGGTCGCACAACGTCCGCGCCCCGGGCTCCATCGGCGCGTCGGCGACCCCGTCGCGCGTGCTCCCCGGCCTGCGCGGCCCGGGGCAGATGGGCAACAAGCGCGCCACGCAGCGCGGGCTGCACGTCGTCGGCGTCGACGCCGAGCGCGGGCTGCTCATGGTCCGCGGCTCCGTCCCCGGGCCCCGCAACGGCGTCGTGGAGGTGCGCACGGATGCCTAGCGACCGGGTAGCCGACGCAGGAGGCCGTGTCGCGGAGTTGGAGGCCCCGGTCATCAACGGGACGGGGAGCGTCGCGCTCGACGACGCCGCCTTCGGCGCGCCCTTCCACGAGGCGCTCGTCCACGAGTCCGTCCGCGCGGAGCTCGCCGCGCGCCGCCAGGGCACGCATGCGACGCGCACGCGCGGCAAGGTGTCGGGCGGCGGCGCGAAGCCCTGGCGCCAGAAGGGCACCGGCCGAGCCCGTCAGGGCTCGATCCGCGCGCCGCAGTTCAGCGGCGGCGGCGCGGTGTTCGGCCCGACGCCCCGCAGCTACACCTTCAAGGTCAACCGCAAGGAGCGGCGCGTGGCCCTGCGCTCCGCGCTGTCCGTGCACGCCCAGCGGGGCACGCTCGGCGTCTTCGACCCGGCCGCCTTCGCCGAGTCCCCGTCCACGAAGGCCGCGGCCCAGCTCCTCTCGGGCTGGCAGCAGGCGAAGCCGGGGCTCGTGGTGCTGACGGAGGACCAGGCGCCCGTCGCCCTCTCGTTCCGCAACCTCGACCGCGTGTCCGTCCTGCCCGCCGACGGGATCGGCGTCGCTGACCTCATCGGCGCGGCCGCCGTGCTCTGCAGCCCCGAGGCGCTCGAGCAGCTCTCCCAGCGGGTGACGGCGCAGGGCCGCAGGGCGGAGGCCGGCTCGGCCGACGCCGTGGGGGAGGAGGCCTAGATGGACCCGACCCAGGTGCTGATCCGTCCCGTGGTCAGCGAGAAGAGCTACGTCCTCGCGGCGGCGGACAAGTACACGTTCCGCGTGCACCCCGACGCCCACAAGACGCAGATCCGCCAGGCCGTCGAGACGATGTTCCCCGACGTCCACGTCGTCGGCGTGCACACGATGTCCGTGAAGTCCAAGCCCAAGCGTCGGGGTGTCACCTCCGGACGCACCCGCGCCTGGAAGAAGGCGATCGTGCAGGTGCGCGCGGGCGAGGAGATCCCAATCTTCCAGGGCCTGCAGGGCCTCGAGGGGTAACGCGATGGCGATCCGCAAGCCCAAGCCGACGAGCCCGGGGCGTCGCTTCACGACGTTCGCCTCCTTCGACGAGGTCACGCGTGACCGGCCCGAGAAGTCGCTCACGGAGGGCCTCACGAAGTCGGGCGGGCGCAACGCTCGCGGGCGCAAGACCGCGCGCCACCGCGGTGGCGGCGCGAAGCGCGCCTACCGGCAGGTCGACTTCAAGCGGCGCAAGGACGGGGTCCCCGCCCGCGTCGCCGCGATCGAGTACGACCCGAACCGCTCCGCGCGCATCGCGCTGCTCTACTACGCCGACGGCGCGAAGGCCTACATCCTCGCCCCGGCCCGCCTGCGCGTGGGCGACACCGTCGCCTCGGGCCCGGAGGCGGAGATCTCGGTGGGCAACGCCCTGCCCCTGGCCAGCATGCCGACGGGCACGGTGGTCCACGCCGTCGAGCTCCAGCCGGGTCGCGGCGCGCAGCTCGGGCGCTCGGCGGGCACGTCGATCCAGGTCATGGCGAAGGACGGCGAGATGGCCACCCTGCGCCTGCCCTCGGGGGAGATGCGCCTCGTGCGCGCCGACTGCCGGGCCACCGTCGGCGTGCTCGGCAACGCCGACCATCAGAACGTCCGCGTGGGCAAGGCGGGCCGCAAGCGCCACCTCGGCGTGCGGCCGCAGACCCGCGGCACGGCGATGAACCCGGTGGACCACCCGCACGGCGGCGGCGAGGGCTCGACGACGGCCGGTCGCCATCCTGTGACCCCGTGGGGCGTCCCTACGCTGGGCTACCGCACCCGCGAGAAGAACAAGCCGTCGGACCGCCTCATCGTGCGCGGCCGCCGGCGTGGCAAGAAGAAGCGCTAGGAACCCCCATGTCACGATCGAGCAAGAAGGGCCCCTGGGTCGAGGAGCGCCTCATCGGCCGCATCGAGGCCATGAACACCTCTGGCTCGCGCCAGATGGTGCGCACGTGGTCGCGGACCTCCACGATCTTCCCGGAGATGGTGGGCCACACGATCGCGGTGCATGACGGGCGCAAGCACGTCCCCGTGTTCGTCAGCGAGTCCATGGTTGGCCACAAGCTCGGCGAGTTCGCTCCGACGCGCACCTACCGCGGCCACGCGGGCTCCGGGAAGGTGCGCTAGCCGTGGCCGCGTCCGTGCCCTCCGGCCCCGTCGTGCGCGCCCAGGCACGCTACGTGCGGTCCTCCGCCCGCAAGGCGCGCCTCGTCTCCGACCACCTCAGGGGCAAGTCGGTGGAGGAGGCGCGTGCGCTCCTCGCCTTCAACCCGCGCGCCGTGGCCCGCGACTGGGCCAAGGTGCTCGAGTCCGCCATCGCCAACGCCGAGCACAACCACGAGCTCGTCGGGGAGGACCTGCGCATCCTGCGCGCGGTCGCCGACGAGGGCCCGACCATCAAGCGCTTCCGTCCCCGCGCGCAGGGCCGCGCGACGCGGATCCGCAAGCGGACGAGCCACCTCACCATCTCGCTCACGCCGAAGGAGTAGACCCTTGGGTCAGAAGGTCCATCCCGAGTCCATGCGCGTGGGCTACATCCACGACTGGAAGTCGAACTGGTTCAACGAGCGCCACTTCGCCGACTACCTGGCCGAGGACGTGCGCATCCGCAACCACATCCAGAACAAGCTCGCGCACGCCGGCCTGTCCGACATCACGATCCGCAAGGACGCGAACGAGGTCGAGGTCAACATCAACACGGCCCGCCCGGGCATCGTCATCGGCAAGTCCGGCACGGAGGTCGACGCCCTGCGTCGCGACCTCAACCGGATGACGGGCAAGGCGATCAAGGTCAACATCCTCGAGATCAAGCGGCCCGAGCTCGACGCGAAGCTCGTCGCGCAGTCCGTCGCGGAGCAGCTCCAGAACCGCGTCGCCTTCCGCCGCGCTATGAAGCGCGCGCTGACGAGCGCGATGCGCTCCGGCGCGAAGGGCTGCCGCATCCAGGTCGGCGGCCGCCTCGGTGGCGCCGAGATGGCCCGCACGGAGAGCTACGCGGACGGACGCGTCCCCCTGCACACGCTGCGGGCCGACATCGACTTCGGCTTCTACGAGGCGCGCACGACCTTCGGCCGCATCGGCGTGAAGTGCTGGATCAACAAGGGCGAGATCATGCCCGAGGGCTACGCCGGCGCCGACCTCACCGAGCTCGACGCCCCCGCGCCCCAGCGCGAGCGCGACGACCGCGATCGGCGCGGGCGCGACG
>JALYMR010000336.1 GCA_030773615.1 Actinomycetota bacterium | reverse complement strand
GCGCCTCGCCGTCCGCGCCCCGCGGGCGCCGCGCCGTCCGGTTGCCGTCCGCCCCCGGGCCGTCCGCGGGCGCGCGGTGGTCGTCGCCTGCTCAACCGGCGGGCCCCGCGCCCTCGCCGCCCTCGTGCCCAAGCTCCCCAACCCGCTCGGGGCGGGGACGCTCATCGTCCAGCACATGCCCCCGGGCTTCACGGGCTCGCTCGCCGCGCGCCTGGACCGGGAGGGCCAGCTCGCCGTCCGCGAGGCGGCGATCGGCGACGCGCTCGCGCCGGGCGTCGCCCTGCTCGCCCCCGGCGGCAGCCATCTCCGTCTCGAGGCCGACCGCACGGCGCGGCTGAGTGACGAGGCCCCGATCGGGGGCCTGCGCCCGCGCGCCGACCTCACCATCCTGGACGCGGCGAAGGCCTACGGCCGCGACCTCCTGCTCGTCGTCCTGACCGGCATGGGCAAGGACGGGCTCGACGGCGCGCGCGAGGTGCGCCGCCGCGGCGGGCGCATCCTCGTCGAGGCCGCGTCGAGCTGCACGGTCTACGGCATGCCGCGCGCGGTCGCCGAGGCCGGGCTGGCCGACGCGGTCCTGCCGCTCCACGAGCTGCCCGCCGCGATCGCCGAGGAGGCCGGGACATGAGCGCCTCCGTCCAGCGCACCGACGACTACACGGCGTTCTGCGAGGCCATCCGGCGCCTGTGCCAGGTCGACCTCCTGCAGTACAAGCGCACCCAGATGGAGCGGCGCATCCGCACCTTCGCCCAGCGGCGGGGGATCGCGGACCTCGGCGAGTACGGGCGCCTGCTGCGCGGGGACGCCGCCGAGCTCGAGGCCTTCCTCGACCGGATGACGATCAACGTCTCCCAGCTGTGGCGCAACCCCGAGCAGTGGGCCGTGCTGGCCGACGCCGTCCTGCCCGAGCTCGCCCAGGGCGGGCGGGTGCGGGCCTGGAGCGCCGGGTCGTCCTACGGCGCCGAGGCCTACACGCTCGCCGCGGTGGCGAAGGAGGCCGTGCCGCGCGCCCGGGTGACGATCAAGGGCACGGACATCGACCGCCGGATGGTGGAGCGCGCCCGCGAGGGCCGCTTCGGCGCCGAGGACGCCCGCACGGCCCCCCGGGCGTCGCTCGACCGCTGGTTCGTGCCCGACGGGCGCGGCTTCCGGGCCAAGGACGAGCTGCGCGCCATCGTCAGCTTCGAGGTCGGCGACCTGCTGCGCATGCGGGTGGCCCCCGCGGCGCTCGACCTCGTGCTCTGCCGCAACACCGTCATCTACTTCACCGACGACGTGCGCGACGCCCTGCACGCCCGCCTCGCGGCGGCCCTCCGCCCGGGGGGCTACCTCGTCGTGGGGGCCACGGAGCGCGTGACCAGCCCCGCGACGCTCGGCCTCGTGCCGACCCACCCGTTCACGTACCGGAAGGGCTGAGCATGGACGTTTCCGAGTACCTGCCCATGTTCCTCGCGGAGGCGCGCGAGCACCTCCAGGAGCTCAACCTCGCCGTCGTGCGCATCGAGGAGCAGCCCGACGACCGCGAGACGGTCGACGAGATCTTCCGGATCGCCCACTCCCTCAAGGGCATGAGCGCGACGATGGGCTTCGCCGGAATGGCCGCGCTGACCCACCAGATGGAGGACGTCTTCGAGCTCCTGCGCCAGCGCGGCGTCGGCCTGAGCCGCGACGCGATCGACGTGCTGCTGGGCTGCCTCGACACCCTCGAGGGCGCGGTCGACGACATCGAGGCCCACGGCGAGGAGTCGCTGGACCCGGCCGCGCTCACCGAGCGCCTGCAAGGGCTCGTGCGCGAGCGCACCCCCGAGCAGAGCGTGGAGCTGCGCCAGGGCGGCATCGCCCCGGCGCCCGATGCCGTGGCCGAGCTCGCCGCCGGGCGCCGCGTCGTGCACGTGACCGCCCACATCGACGAGGGCGCCGCGATGACCTCCGTGCGCGCCTTCCAGGTGCTCGCCGCGGTGGCCGACCACGCCGAGATCCTCGCCTCGCTGCCCGAGGAGGACAAGCTCGAGGGCTTCGAGGGCCACCTGGTTGAGGCCTGGGCCCACACGGAGTCCGACGAGGCGCTGCTCGCCGCCGTGCGCGACGTCGCCGACGTCACCGAGGCCGTCGTCGTCGAGGAGGAGGTCGTCGCGCCGCCACCCGCCGCCGCCGCCCTGAGCGTCGTCGAGGCCCGCGAGGCCGAGGGGGCCGCGGCCGCCGCCGGGCCGGACAAGGCCCAGGCCACGAACCACCAGAAGAGGGGCGCGAGCACCGTCCGCGTCGACGCGGAGCGCCTCGACGCCCTCATGCACCACATGGCCGAGCTCGTCGTCCAGCGCACGCACGTCGAGGCGCTCGTGGGCCAGGCCGACGTGCCCGGGCTCTCGCAGGCCATGCAGGACCTCACCCGGTCCTCGCAGGCGCTGCAGGCCATGGTCATGCAGGTGCGCATGATCCCGGTGGAGTCCGTCTTCCTGCGCTTCCCGCGCCTCGTGCGCGACCTCTCGAGCAAGCTCGACAAGGAGGTCGAGCTCGTGCTCGTCGGTCAGGACACCGAGCTCGACCGCACCGTGGTCGACGCGCTCGGCGACCCGCTCGTGCACCTCGTCCGCAACTCGCTCGACCATGGCTTCGAGAGCCCGGAGGACCGGGTCGCGGCGGGCAAGCCGCGCGTGGGCAGGCTCGAGATCTCCGCCCGGCACGCCGGCGGCGGCGTGGTCATCACCGTGCGCGACGACGGCCGCGGGGTGAACCCGGCGAAGGTCGCCGCGAAGGCGGTCGAGCGCGGGATCATCACCGCCGAGGCGGCCGCGGGCGTCGACGCCGCGGGCGCCTGCGAGCTGCTCTTCGCCCCCGGCTTCTCCACCGCGGAGGTCACGAGCGACATCTCGGGCCGCGGGGTGGGCATGGACGCCGTGCGCACGAAGATCCGCGAGCTCGGCGGCGAGGCCGTCCTCACCTCGGAGCCCGGGCAGGGCTCGGTCGCCCAGATCCGGCTGCCGCTCACCCTGGCGATCATGTCGGCGCTGCTCATCCGCGCCGCGGAGGGGATCTACGCGGTGCCGATCGACCGCATCGACCGGACGGTCCGCCTGGCCGACCACACCGTCCGCTCGGCCGCCGGGGCGAGGATGCTCGTCCTGCGCGAGGAGGTGCTGCCCGTCGTCGACGCGGCGGAGGTGCTCGCCCGCGCCGAGCGCGAGGAGACCGGCCACGCCGTCATCCTCCGCGCCCAGGACGGCCGCGGCGTCGCGCTCGGCGTGAACGGGCTCATCGGCCAGCGCGAGCTCGTCACCCGCCCGCTGCCCCCGGGCATCGCCGACGGCACCCCGGTGTCCGGCGCCGCCGTCCTGTCGGACGGCGCGATCGCCCTGCTCGTCGACTGCGACGCCCTGACCACCGACCACCACCGTGGGCCCGC
>JALYMR010000335.1 GCA_030773615.1 Actinomycetota bacterium | reverse complement strand
GCCGCGGTCGCGCGCGGCGGGCGAGGGCGGCGAGGCGTGGGGCGCCTTCGCGCGTCTCGGCGGCGCCACCGCGCTGCGCTCGAGCATCTACTTCGGCCTGCAGGCCTTCGTGCCCGCCTACTTCGTGGCGGTGTTGGGGGCCACGGCGGCGGCGGCGAACACCGCGCTGACCGCCATGTTCTTCGCGGGCGCGGTCGGCACCCTGGTGTTCGGCGGGCTCGTGGACCGCCTCGGGCCCCGTGCGGTCTTCGTCGCCTCGCTGAGCGCGCTGCTGCCCCTGCTCGTGCTCCTGCCCCTCGCCGGGCAGCTCGCCGCGACGCTGCTCCTCGCGGCGATCGGCTTCTTCGCCATCGCGAGCTTCCCCGTCACCCTCGTGCTCGGGCAGGAGTACCTGCCGACGCGGATCGGGCTGGCCTCCGGCGTCACCCTCGGGCTCAGCATCGGGGTCGGCGGCCTGGCCGCGGCGCCCCTGGGCGTCGTCGCCGACCGGCTCGGGCCCGAGGCCGTCCTGTGGATCGTCGCCGCGCTGCCGCTGCCCGCGATCGCGCTCGCCCTCTCCCTGCCCCGGCGGCGGCCGGGGACCGCGTCCCCGGACGTCGCCCCGGCGCGCCCGGAGCTCGCGCCCGCCGCGCGGTGACCCGCGTCGGCGTCCGCCACGCGCGGGAGGAGGACTTCGACGCGCTCGCCGAGGTGCTCGCCCGAGCGTTCGCCGACGACCCCGTGACCGCCTGGTTCTTCCCCGGCGCGCGCACCCGGCTCGCCCGAGCCCGCCGGCTCTTCGTGATCCGCCTGCGCCAGCTCGCGCCCCAGGGAGCCATCTTCACCACCGCCGACCACGCGGGCGCCGCGCTGTGGGCCATGCCCGCGCACTGGCGCGAGGACGGCCAGGCGCTGCGCGCGCTCCTGCCCGCCGTGCCGGTGATCCTCCCCCGCCCGCTGCGCGCCCTGCGTGCGAGCGCGCGGATCGACGCGCACCACCCCGCCGAGCCGCACTTCTACCTCTCCGTGCTGGGCACGGACCCGGGACGGCGCGGGGAGGGGGTCGGCTCGGCGCTGCTCGAGCCGGTGCTCGCCCGCTGCGACGTGGAGCGCCGCCCCGCGTACCTCGAGGCCTCGCGCGAGCGCAACGTCGCCTTCTACGAGCGCCACGGCTTCGCCGTGCGCACCCGGATCGAGCTGCCCGGCGGCGGCCCGCCACTCTGGCTCATGTGGCGCCCCCCGCGTCCGTAGGCTCCGCAGGGCATGCAGGCCTCCGTCGGCTCGAGCGCCGAGTCCCTCGTCACCGCGGTCGGCGACTTCCTCGAGAGCCTGGGGGCGGTGCGCTGGGGGCCGTTGGGCCTGGCGCTGCTTCTCTTCCTCGTCTACCTGAGCCTGCGCGCCCGCGCGCTGTTCCACATCCTGCGCGCCGCCTACCCCGGCACGCCGATCCCCTTCCGGCGCGTGTGGGGGGCCTACGTGGCCGCCTACGGCTTCAACAACGTGATCCCCGCCCGGGGCGGCGACGTCGTGAAGCTCTTCCTCACGAGGGGCTCCGTGCCGACCGCGACGTACCCGGCGGTGGCGGCCGCGTTCGTCGTGGAGCTCGGGTTCGACGCGGTCATGGGGGTGGCCATCCTCACCTTCGCGTTCAGCCAGGGCGTGTTCCCCCGCCCGCCCGAGCTGCCGCGGCTGCCCTCGCTGGACCTGCAGGTCCTCCAGGCGCACCCCAAGCTCGCGCTCGTGCTCCTCGCGTCGCTCGCCCTCGCCGCGGTCGTGGCCTTCGTCGTGCTCTCCGGGCGGGTCCGCGCGTTCTGGGCCCGGGTGGGCCAGGGCCTCGCGATCCTCGCCGACCGCAAGCGCTACCTGCGCGAGGTGTTCCTCGTCCAGCTCGTGGGCTGGGGCTTCCGCTTCGCGGCGTTCTGGCTGCTGCTCGAGGCCTTCGGGGTCGGCGGCTCCGTGCGCAACGTGCTGCTTGTCCTCGGCGTGGCCGCCGTCTCCGCGCTCGTGCCCTTCACGCCCGGCGGCGCCGGGGTCCAGCAGGCCCTGCTCGTCACGGTGTTCGCGGGCGCGGCGCCGGGGGCCACCGTCGCCGCCTACTCCGTCGGGCAGCAGGTCGCCGTGGCGACGCTCACCCTCGGCGTGGGGTTCCTGGCCCTCGTGGGCATCTTCCGCATCCGGTCGTTCCGGGAGGTCCTGCGGCTGGGGCGCGCCGAGCGGATGGCCGACCGCGGCGGGGTGGGCGCCCGGGCGGCTAGCGCAGGCCCTGGCGCGCCTCGCGCACCAGGGTGACGGCCTCGGGGAAGACGCGCGCGATCACCGCGCGGATCTGCTCGGCCTGCTGATCCGGCGTGCCCTGGACGTTCACCCGGTTGACCGCCGCGACGGTCATGTCCACCGCGAGCTTGATCGCGTTGTCCGCCCACGCGATGCGCTGCTGGCCCTGCATCTGGTCGGCGAACTCGGCGAGCCGCCGCTGCAGCTCGTCAGGGTCGCCGAAGAGGCCTCCGAAGCCGCCGCCTTCCATGGGCGGGACTCTAGCGCCCGTACGCTCCCCGGCATGCCGACCGTGGAGGGCGCCGGCGTCCCCCTCGCCGCCCGCGTGACCGGCGACGGCGCGCCCGTCGTCGTCGTGCACGGCATGGCCGCCGACGCGCGGGCCCGCGCGC
>JALYMR010000334.1 GCA_030773615.1 Actinomycetota bacterium | reverse complement strand
GCGTGGCGGCGCGCGACGCGGTCCTGCCCGAGCCCGGCGCCCCGCCGCGGGTGATCGCCGTGGGCGAGGCGCTCCCCGAGCTCCCCGCCGCCCGGCGGGCCACGACGCTGCCCGTCGACGTCACCCGCACGGTCGAGGCCCTGCACGAGCGGGCGGCGCTCGACCTCTGCCACGTCCACGAGCCCTTCGCCCCGTCCACGGCGAGCGCGGCCCTGCGCCACTCGCGCGCGCTGAACGTCGGCACCTTCCACGCCCCGACGGAGCGCGTGCTCTCCACCCAGTTCGGCCGGGCGGTCGTCCAGCGCGTGTTCGGCCGCCTCGACGCCCGCCTGGCCAGCTTCGCCGCCACCGCCGACCTCACCGCTCGCTTCTTCGGGGGCAGCTACCGCGTCGTGCTCCCCGGGGCCGACGCGCCGGCGCCGCGCGCGCGCCCCGAGGGCCCGACGCGCATCGCGTACGTCGACGGGGAGGAGCGCGGCGCGCTGCGCCTCGTGCTGCGCGCCCTGCGCGCGGTGCCCGGCGACTGGCGGGCCACCGTGCTCACCGCGCGCCCGCCGGCCACCCCGCTGCGCGCCGGGGTGCGCGAACGGGTGCGCTTCGCGGCCCCGGGCGAGCTCGACGAGGACGCCCTGCTCGCGAGCGCCGACGTCGTCGTCGCGGCGTCCGACGGATCGGGCCCGACGCCGGGGGTGCTCGTGCGCGCGCTCGCCGCCGGCGCGGTGCCCGTGGCCAGCGAGCTCGCGGTGCACGCCGAGCTGCTCGCCGAGGGCGAGCGCGGCCTGCTCTTCGGCGTCCGCGAGGTCGACACCCTCGCCGCGCAGCTCGCCCGGCTCGTCGGCGACGTCGCCCTGCGTGACCGCCTGCGGGCGGCACCGCTGCCCGACCTCGGGTTCGCCCGCCTGGCCGACGAGCTCGAGGAGGTCTACCGCGGGCTCGTCGCGCGCCGTCACCCGGCGGAGGGCGACGCCGCGGTGCGCGCCCGCGTGCTGCCCCGGCGCCGGATCGACGTCGACCTGCACATGCACACGGACCACTCGCCCGACTGCGCCACCCCCGTCGAGGTCCTCCTCGCCACCGCCCGCGACCAGAGGCTCGGCGCCATCGCGGTCACGGATCACAACGTGGTCAGCGGGGCCCTGGAGGCCGCGGAGAAGGCCGAGCGCTTCGGGGTCAAGGTCATCGTCGGCGAGGAGGTCAAGACGGCGAGCCAGGGGGAGGTCATCGGCCTGTTCCTGCGCGAGCAGATCCCCCGGGGCCTCACCCTCGAGGCCACGCTGGGCGAGATCCGCCGCCAGGGCGGGGTCGTCTACGTCCCCCACCCCTTCGACCGGCTGCACTCCGTCCCCGACTACGAGCACCTGCTCGCGATCCTCGACGAGATCGACGCGATCGAGGTCTACAACCCCCGGGTGGCGATCGGCGCCTTCAACGAGGAGGCCCAGCGCTTCGCCGCGAAGTACCGCATCACCGCGGGCGCGGGCTCGGACAGCCACGTCGCCCAGGGGCTGGGGTCCGTGCGCGTGCGCATGCCCGACTTCGACGGGCCCGAGGAGTTCCGCGCCGCGCTGCGCGAGGCCGAGATCGTCACGAAGCCGTCGAGCCTGCTCTACGTGCAGGCGCTGAAGTTCCTCGAGACGACGGCGA
The DNA here is from genome assembly GCA_030773615.1 of Actinomycetota bacterium. Classification (GTDB taxonomy): domain Bacteria; phylum Actinomycetota; class Thermoleophilia; order Solirubrobacterales; family Solirubrobacteraceae; genus JALYMR01. The sequence goes on along the minus strand of JALYMR010000334.1, from coordinate 8,889 downwards.
TCCCGCCCGCCGCGCGGCGGGCGCGCCGCGAGCGCCGGGTGCGGAGGGCCACGCGCAAGGCGTGATGCAACCGAAGGAGGACCGTCCGCGCGTCCCGAACCTCGGTGCCGTGCCGGCGACGGACGACGAGATCCGGGAGAAGTACCTCGAGCGCGCGATCCGCGAGCTCAACGGGCTGACCCGTGACCTGCAGAGCTGCCGGGGCTGCCCGCGCGGCAACCTGCTGCCCGTCCTCGGCTCGGGGCACCCCCAGGCGGACGTCTTCCTGCTCAAGCACGCCCCGCGCCCCTCGGAGATCGAGGAGGGCGTCGCCTTCTACGGCCGCTCGGGCAACGCGCTCATGAAGTCGCTCAAGCGCCTCGACATCGACCCGCTCGCGGTGTACGGCACGCTCTGCGTGAAGTGCCCCGTGGGCGACACCGCGCTCGCCGACCCCGAGTGCGTCGCCCGGGTCCGGCTCGAGCTCGCGGTCGTCGCGCCGCGCATCGTCGTCGTCATGGGCGACGAGACCCTCGCGGTGCTCAACGACCTCGACCTGCCGCTGGCGGCGCCGGTCGCCCCGACGCCCGGCGTCGTGCAGCGACTCACGCCGACCGTCGACGCGCTGTTCTGCCCCGACATCGACGGGGCGCTCGACGAGGAGGGCGCCAAGCGGGCCTTCTGGTCGGCGTTCCGGGCGCTCGGGGATTGGTACGCGGACCTGCCGCCCTACTAGCCCCGCCCGCCCTCGGTAGCCTCCGGGCATGGACCTCGAGGAGCGCACCCTGGAGCCCGTCGGCGACCGCTGCGAGGCGTGCGGGGCGAGGCTCACCCCGGCCGAGCTGGCCACGGCGCTCGAGGCGAGCGGCCCGGCGCTGTGCCGGGTGCACGCCTCGGAGGAGCTCCCCCTCGACGAGGCCGCCGAGGACGTCGAGGGCACCTAGCCGCAGCCTCAGCCCGCGCGCAGCGCCTCGGCGAGCGCCCGCGGGCCCCGTGCCCAGCACCGCGCCCTCGTAGACCGAGCGGCGACGACGAGGAGGGCGGCGGAGGCGAGGACGAGCAGGGCGACGCCGAGGGCGACCTCCCAGGCGGCGACCTCGCCGGCGATGAGGCGCACGGGCAGCACCATGGGCGCCGAGGGCGGGACGAAGCTGAGCACCCGGGCCAGGGTGGAGCCCGGGTCGTTCAGCGCCGCGAAGGAGAGGAAGAACGAGGCGAAGAGGACGATGGTGATCGGCGTCGAGGTCTGCTGGATCTCCTCCTGGCGGGGCACGAGGGCGCCGGCCACCGCGAAGAGGGCGGCGTAGAAGGCGTAGCCGACCACGAAGAAGGCGAGCACGACGGCGAACGCCCAGCGCGTCGTCGGGCACGTCGACGGCACCCACGGCGAGGCTCAGGGAGAGGCCGATCACCCCGATGAGGACGAGCTGGCCCAGGGCGACGAGGCCGATCCCGATCACCTTGCCCGCGAGCAGCTCGCGCGGGCAGATCGTGCTCAGGAGCAGCTCGACCACCCGCGAGGCCTTCTCCTCGACGATCCCGCTGGCGATCCAGAAGCCGTAGCCGATGAGCTGTCCGTAGAGCAGGAGCACGGCGACGAAGGCGATCCCTCGCCGTCGGACCCCGCGTCGCCCTCGAGCGCCCGCACGGGCAGGGGCGGCGGCGACAGCGCCTCCTCCCGCTCGGCCTCGTCGAGCCCCTGCTCGGCCAGGGCGCGATCGGCCCGCACCGCGCCCGCCGGCCTCCTGGAGCGCGGTGCCCAGCCGGCCGCCGAGCTCGTCGCGCACCACGACCTCGGGCTCCGGGCCGACGAGCGCCTCGTCCTCGCGCACGAGCGCACGGGCGGCGGCGGGATCCACAACGCTCCGCACGCGCAGGTCGACCTCGAGCCCGTCGGCCACGGGACCGCCGCGCGCGCGATGCGCTGCGCCTCCGGGCCGCTGACCGCGACCGTCGCCCGCTCGCGGTCCCCCAGGCCCAGGGCGGGGGGCAGGAGGACGACGAGGGCGAGGATGAGCAGGGTCAACGCCGGTCGAGACGAGGAGCGTACGGTCGCGCACGCGCTCGACGATCTCGCGGCGGGCCACGAGGCGGATCGCCGCCGCGGAGCTCACGCGCCCCCTCCCGGCGCGACCGCCTCCCGAACAGCTCGGCGAGGGTCGGGGCACCGGGCCGAAGGCGCACACGCCCCGCCCGGCGGGCGGCGTCGAGCAGCGCCTGCTCGTTCGCCCCGTCGGTCAGGCGCACGAGCAGCGGCCCGTCGCCGTCGCCACGCACGGGCTCCGCCCCGGCACGCCGCGCACCCAGCCCTCGTCGCCGCCCTGAACGGCCACCCGCCAGAGGCCCCGGCCCCCGCGGTCGCGCAGCTCGGCCACCGTCCCGCGGGCCACGAGGCGGCTGTCCTTGAGGATGGCCACCGCGTCGCACAGGCGCTCCACGAGCTCGAGCTGATGGCTCGAGAACACGACGGGGACGCGCCCTGGCGGGCGCGGTCGACGAGCACCTCGGCGAGCGCGTCGACGCCCACGGGGTCGAGGCCGGAGAAGGGCTCGCCGAGCACGAGGCAGACGGGGTCGTGCACGAGCGCGGCGGCGAGCTGCACCCGCTGCTGGTTGCCGAGGGAGAGCGCCTCCACGCGGTCGCCGAGCCGGTCGGCGACCCCGAGGCGCTCCGCCCAGGCCCGCGCGGCCCTGTCGGCGTCGGCCGCGCCCGCCCCGTGCAGGCGGGCGAAGTAGGCGAGCTGGTCGCCCACCCGCATCTTCGGGTACAGCCCGCGCTCCTCGGGCACGTAGCCGAAGCGCGCGCGCACCTCGGCGTCCACGGCCCCGCCCTTCCAGCGCACCTCGCCGCGATCGGGGGCGAGGACCCCGAGCACGATGCGCATCGCGGTGGTCTTGCCCTCGCCGTTCGGGCCCACGAAGCCGAAGAGCTGGCCGGGGGCGACGGTGAAGGTCAGGCCGTCGAGGGCCACCCGGGCGCCGTAGCGTCGCGAGAGGTCGAGGAGCTCGAGCACCGCGCCCTACAGGGTGAGGACGACCTTGCCCAGCTTGCCGCCGGCCTCGAAGCGGGCGTAGGCGTCCGCCGCGCGGTCGAGCGGGAAGGCCTCGGCGACGGGTACGCGCAGCGCCCCGGCGGCGAACAGGGGCAGCACGTGGCGCTCGACGAGGCGGGCGGCGTGCGCCTTCTCCTCGAGCGGGCGCGCGCGCAGGGTGGAGCCGAGGACCCGCCCGCGACTGCCCATGAGGGCGCGCAGGTCAACCTCGGTGCGCGCGCCCGCCCCGATCCCGATGATCAGGACGCGGCCGCCCGTGGCCAGGCTGCGCAGGTCCTCCTGGAGGTTCGGGGCGCCGACGAGCTCGAGCACGACGGCGAACGGCCCGTGGGCGCCGAACCCCTCGGGCTCGACGACGAGGTCGGCGCCGAGGGCGGCCACCGCCTCGCGCTGCTCCGCGCGCCGGACGGTGGCGACGACCTCCGCGCCCGCGGCGTGCGCGAGCTGCACGGCGGCGGTGCCGACGCCCCCGGCCGCGCCGTGGACGAGCAGGCGCTCGCCCATCCCCAGGCCGGCCTGCGTGAACAGGGCGTCGTGGGCGGTGGTGAAGACCTCGGGCAGGCCGCCGGCGGCGGGCCAGTCGAGCGGCTCGGGCACCGGCATGAGCGCCCGCTCGTGCACGACGGCGAGCTCGGCCTGGCCGCCGCCGCCGACCACCGCCATGACCCGGTCGCCGAGGGCGAAGCGCTCGGCCCCCGCCCCGAGCGCGGCGACCTCACCGGCGAGCTCGAGGCCCGGGACGTCCTGGGGGCTGCCCGCGGGCGCCGGATAGCGGCCGGCGCGCTGCAGGAGGTCGGCCCCGTTGAGCCCCGCGGCGCGCACGCGCACGAGGACCTCGCCCGCGCCGGGCTGCGGGTCCGGGCGCTCCTCGACGAGGATCTCGCCCTCCTTGATTACGGCGGCACGCATGGGAGAGCGCCAGGGTAGGCGCTCTCCCGCCCGGGTGCGGGGAGACCGGGCCCATGACCGACGACGAGGCCCGGCAGGAGTTCGACCGCGTGGTGAACCTCACGCCGCGGGAGCTCGAGCGCTGGCTCGAGACGGAGGAGTCCAAGGGCGTGGGCTGGGACCCCGACGGCGACGGCGAGTCCCAGGGGCACGAGATGGGGCGTCACATCGTGGAGATCAGGCGCAAGCGGCGCGCCGAGCTCGGCGAGGAGGACGTCGCGCGGATGCGCAAGGTCGTGGGCTACGTGCACCGTCACCTGGCCCAGGGCGGCCCGAGGGAGGACCGCGAGCACTCGAAGTGGCGCTACTCCCTCATGAACTGGGGCCACGACCCGCTCAAGGACTGAGCGGGAGCGGCACGAGCGCGGCGTTGTCCACGGCGAGCGGGCCGCCTCCCAGGGCGAGCCGGATGACCCCGCGGTGGCAGACCACGAGCGCGGGCAGCGCCCCGCGCCCGACGTCCCGCAGGCCGGCCCGCACCCGCTCGGCCTGCGCCCCGTAGGACTCCCCGCCCGGGAAGGCGAAGCCGGGGTCGGCGCGCTCGAAGGCGGCGAAGGCCCGGGGCTGCTCGGCCTGCACCTCGGCGAACGAGCGCCCGGTCCACTCCCCCGTGTCCGTCTCGGCGAAGCGCTCGTCCTCCCGGGGCTCGAGGCCGAGCCGCGCCGCGACGGCGTCCGCGGTTTCCCGGGCGCGACGCAGGGGACTGCACCAGAGGGCCGCGAACCGGTGGCCCGCGGCCGCCTCGGCGAGCGCGCCGGCCTGCTCGCGCCCGGTGGCGTCGAGGGGCACGGGCAGGCGGCCCTGGAAGCGCCGCTCGGCGTTGAAGGCCGTCTGCCCGTGACGGGCGAGGACGATCACCGGGCGCGCTCGAGGAGCGCGACGCACTCGATGTGCGGCGTCTGCGGGAACATGTCCACCGGTCGCACACGGCGCAGGGCGTAGCCGCCCTCGACGAGCTGGGCGGCGTTCGGCGCAAGCGTCGTCGGGTTACAGGAGACGTAGACGATGCGCCGCGGCCCGGTCTCGAGCACGCGGCGCACGACCTTCTGCGAGAGCCCCGCGCGGGGGGGGTCGACGACGACGACGTCGGGACGCCCGGCCTGCTCGACGAGCTCGCGCAGGGCGAGGCGCACGTCGCCGGCGAAGAAGCGCGCGCTCCTGATCCCGTTCGCCCGCGCGTTGGCGATCGCGTCGGCCACCGCCGACTCGACGACCTCCACGCCCCACACCTCCCCGGCGCGCGTGGCGAGCGCCAGGGCGACGGTGCCGATCCCGCAGAAGAGGTCGAACACGCGCTCCCAGCCCTCGAGGGCCGCGAGCTCGGCGGCCACGCCGTACAGGCGCTCGGCCATCTCCGTGTTCGTCTGGAAGAACGCCTCGGGCGACACGGCGAAGCGCAGGCCGGCGAGCTCCTCGTGGAGCTTCGGCGCGCCGGCCACGAGGCGCGTGTCGCCCCCCTGCGTCGTCTCGGCCAGGGCCTCCGTACGGGTGATGAACAGACCGTCGCAGGGCACGGCCTCGGCCAGCGACGCCTCGTCGAGCTCGCCCGGGCCGACCACGAGCCGGACCTGGAGCTCGCCGGTGCGCGTGCCCTCGCGGACCACGAGGTTGCGCAGCAGACCGCTGCGCGCGCGCCGGTCGAACGGCTCGAGCCCCTGCTCGCGCGCCCACCCCACGACCGCGCGCAGCGCCGCGTTGCTGCGCTCGGAGACGAGCAGGCAGTCCTCGATGCCCACGACCTCCTCCCACGACCCGGGCGCGTGGAAGCCCGCCACGAGCTCCCCGCGCGCCCCCCGCCCGAAGGAGAACTCGACCTTGTTGCGGTACCGCCAGCGCTGAGCGGCGGGCACGATGGGCTCCAGGGTGAAGCCCTCGAGGCCGCCGAGGCGCCGCAGCGCCTCGTCGACCTGCGCCTCCTTCACCGCGAGCTGGCGCTCGTAGGGCAGGACCTGCCACGGCGCGCCGGGGTGATCCGCCACGGGCGCCACGCGGTCGGCGCTCGGCTCGAGCACCTCGACCGCCAGCGCCTCGGCGTACGCCCGCTTGCGCTTCGTGACCCGAGCGCGGACGCGGTCGCCGGGCACCGCCCCCCGCACGAAGACGACGTAGCCGTCGAGGCGAGCCACGCCGTTGCCGCCGAAGGCGAGCGCGTCCACGCGCAGGTCGAGCTCGGCGCCCCGCTCGGGACGCACGGTGGTGGGCCGGGCCATGACGGCCAGGCTAGGCGCCCACGAGCCACTCGAGCAGCGCCTTCTGGGCGTGGCGGCGGTTCTCCGCCTGGTCCCAGATGCGCTGCCGCGGCCCGTAGAGCACGCCCTCGGCGATCTCCTCGCCCGGGTGGGCGGGCAGGCAGTGCAGGGCGATCGCGTCGGGGGCGGCTCGCTCGAGGAGGGCCTCGTCGAGCCGGTACGGCGCGAGCGCCTCGCGCTTGGCCGCCGCGCCCGCCTCCTCGCCCATGGAGACCCAGACGTCCGTGTAGACGGCGTGGGCGCCCGCGACCGCCTCGACCGGGTCCTCCGTGCGCCGCGCGCCGTCGGGGGCCGCGAGCGCGTGGCCCGCGGGCGAGGCCAGCACGACCTCGAGGCCGGCGATCGGGCCGAGCACGGCGAGCGAGCGGGCGACGTTGTTGCCGTCGCCCACGTAGGCCAGGCGCAGCCCGTCGAGGGCGCCGAACGCCTCGCGCAGGGTCATGAGGTCGGCGAGGGCCTGGCAGGGGTGGTGCTCGCCGCTGAGCATGTTCACCACGGGCACGCCGGCCTCGCGCGCGAAGGCCTCCACGACCTCGTGGGGACCCGTCCGCAGCCCGATGACGGCGACGTGGCGGCCGAGGACGCGCGCCGTGTCGGCCACGGACTCGCCCCGGGAGAGCTGGAGCTCGCCCTCGCTGAGCACGAGGGGGTGCCCGCCGAGCTCGGCGACGCCGACCTGGAACGACACGCGGGTGCGGGTCGACGGGCGCTGGAAGAGCAGGGCGACGGAGCGCCCGGCGAGCGCCCGCGAGGCGTGGGGGTCGCGCTTGAGGACGTCGGCGCGGTCGAGCAGGGCCAGGAGCCCCGGCCGGTCGAGCTCGGCGCCGGTTAGGAAGTGGCGCGTCAAGCGGGAGAGCATAGGCCCGCGCCCCGTCCGATCAGGGCCCGGGAGACCCGCCAGCGCGGCCCACCGGCGCTCGCGATGGCCGCCCTCATCTAGGGTCCGCCCATGCGCAAGCTCCTGCTCCTGCTCGTGACCGTCGCCCTCGTGGGAGGCTGCGGCGGCGACGACCAGCCCGACGGGGGCACGGGCGGGGCGCCGGCCGAGGTGATCGGCATGGAGGGCCTCGAGTTCGTGCCCCGCGAGAGCGAGGCCCGGGTGGGCACGGCCGTCACCTGGCGCAACGACGAGGCCATCCGCCACAACGTCGTCGCCACCTCCGGGGCGCGGTTCCGCTCGCCCGTGTTCGACGAGGGGGGGACGTTCCGCTACACGCCGAAGGCGGCGGGCACGATCCAGTACGTCTGCACGCTGCATCCGGGCATGACCGGCACCCTGCGGGTCACCGGCTGACCGTGAGCCCGTAGGCCGCGTCGAGCCGGCGCACGGAGCCGTCGATGTAGACGGCGACGAAGACCACGCGGCGGCGGCGGGCGGGGTTGGCGATCCGCACGGCGTCCGTGGCCCCGGCGCCGCGCAGGGACCGGGCCAGGAGCCCACGGCGGCGGTCGATCGTGCGCGCGGCGGCCGAGAACACCGCGAGGTCGGGGTCGCCGGCGCGCGGGCGCACGGCGACCCGCAGCGCGCCGCGGGCGGGCACCACGACGCGGACGACGTCGGAGGGGTCCTCCCACTGGTCGAGCCGCCCGCGCACCGTGCGCGACCGCTCGCCGGGACCGAGCAGGGGCGGGCGGGCCTCGCCGAACCAGGTGCCGTCGACGAGGGGCACGTCGTCGTCGGGCTCGCGCGGATCGGGCGCCTCGGGCTCGGCGCGCAGCGCGCCGCCCACCCGCAGGAGGCCGTGCCCCGTCGCCGGGTCCCAGCCCCGGGGCCCCAGGTCGCGACTCCCGCGGCGCAGCACGCTCGCCACCTGGTCGGGCAGGAGCGCGGGGCGCACGGCGCGCACCCACGCGGCGGCGCCCGCGACCATGGGTGCGGCGAAGCTCGTGCCGTCCACCTGGGCGTAGCCGTCGGCGGGACCGCGCGGGTCGAGCGCCGGCGGGACGGCGACGAGGACCCGCTCGCCCGGGGCGGCGAGGTCGACGCCGGGGTTCTCGTTCGAGAACGCGGACGGGCGCCCGGAGCGCCCGACGGAGGCGACGGTGACCACGTGGGGGTAGGAGGCGGGGTAGGCCGGGCGGTTGCCCTCGAGGAGCTCGTTGCCGCCGGCGGCCACGAGCACGGCGCCGCGGTGGGCGGCGAGCTGGGTGGCGAGGTACTCGGCGTAGCAGGGCGGGCCCCCGTAGCTCATGTTGAGCACCCGGGCGCCCGCGGTGACGGCGTCCTCGATCGCCGTGGCGCTGCCCGAGCAGCGGGCCGGGGTGTCCACCCCGAGCAGGCGCGCTCCCGGGAGGACGCCGACCATGCCCCGCCCGTCCGCGGCGGCGCCGGCGACGGACGCCACCGCGGTGCCGTGCCACTCCGTGACCGGGGCGGTCGGGTGCAGCAGCGAGAGGCCCGTCGCGAGCTCGGGGTGCGGGGCGACCTGGGCGTCGAGGACCGCGAGGAGGGGTCCGGCGGGCGACGGGGCGGGCGGGCTGAGCGCCGGGTCGACGACGGCGAGCAGCGGCTGCTCGGCGAAGGCGGGGTCCTGGGGGAAGGCGCGCCGGCCCACCGCGCGGTCGGGCTCGGCGAACTCAAGCAGCCCGCGGCGACGCAGGGCGCCGGCGAGCGCTCGGGCCCGGCGCGGGGCGACCGCGTAGACCGCGCCCGTGCGCAGG
>JALYMR010000333.1 GCA_030773615.1 Actinomycetota bacterium | reverse complement strand
GCCCACGCCCATCATCGACCGCCAGTACTTCCACTCCGTCTACTTCCGCACCCCGATCGGGGTGCTCTTCGAGCTCGCCACCCGCGACATCGGCTTCACCGTCGACGAGCCCGCTGAGACGCTCGGCGAGGCGCTCAAGCTGCCGCCCCAGCACGAGCCGCTGCGCCCGCAGCTCGAGCGCACGCTCACCCCGCTGCCCGATCCGCGGGTCGTCGGGGTCTGATGGACGCCGTCGTCCGCGAGCCCGACGGGGAGGCGCAGGGCGCCCTCGTGCTCCTGCACGGCCGGGGTGCCGACGAGCGCGACCTCGCGCCCCTGCTCGACGTGCTCGACCCGGCCCGCCGGCTCGTCGGCCTGTCCCCCGGCGCCCCCCTCGATCTCGAGGGGCGGCCGGCTTCCCGCGCCTCTCGCGTGCCCCCCGGCGGGAGGCACTGGTACGTCGTGGCCCGGGTGGGCTTCCCCGAGTCCGCGACCTTCCGGGAGAGCCTGCGCGCCCTCGAATCGACCCTCGACGGGTGGCTCGCCGAGCGCGGCGTGCCGTGGGAGCGCACGGTCGTGGGCGGGTTCTCGCAGGGGGCGGTCATGAGCCTCGCCCTGGGGCTCGACCCGGGGCGCCCCGCGCCCGCCGGCGTCCTGGCCATGAGCGGCTTCCTGGCCACGGTGGACGGGTGGGAGCCCGACCTGGCCGGCCGCGCCGGCCTGCCCGTCCTGCTCACCCACGGCCGCGCCGACCCCGTCATCGAGGTCGGGTTCGGCCGGCAGGCCCGCGAGCGCCTCGACGCCGCGGGCCTCGCGGTGACCTACCTCGAGACGGACGTGGGGCATACGATCGACCCCCGCATTCTCGGCGACCTCGAGGTCTGGGTCGCCGAGCGCGTCGACGGGGACAGGCCGGGTACGCGCTGAGCCGACGCGCTCAGGTCGCGCTGGCCACGAGGGCGAGGACCCCGGTGAGGGCGAGCACGGCGAGGACCGCGCGCTCGTAGCGCTCGCCGTGCAGGGCGGCGAACACCGGACGGCCGGCGACCTGCCCGGCGACGGTGCACGCCAGCAGCAGCGGCAGCTCGGCCGGCAAGGCGAAGGCGCCGGTGGCGACGAGCGCGGCGGCGGTGAGGACGTAGCCGGCCATGAACACGACGGCGAGCGTGTCGCGCATGCGGGCCGGGTCGAGGCCGCGGCCGAGCAGGTGGAAGACGACGGGGGGCCCGCTCAGCCCGGTCGAGGCGCCGAGGGTCCCGGAGGCCAGGCCGACGACGGCGGTGCGCCCGGCGGAGGGACGACCGGCCCGGGCGGGGGCGGGGGCACGCGCGCCCAGGCGCAGCGCGACCGCGACGAGCACGACCACGGCGACGAGGAGGGCCAGCGCGCGCTCCGGCACCACGCGCAGGGCGAGGGCGCCGGCGAGCAGCCCGGGCACGGTCCAGGCGATGAGCGCCGCCACCTCGGCGACCGGGACGCGCGGGCGCCGGCCCTCGCCGGCCACGGTCAGCGAGGTCACCACGAACGCGAGGACGACCATGGTGCTCACCGCCGTGCCGGGGCCGAACACGGCGACGAGCAGCGGGGCGGCGACCACCGAGAAGCCGAACCCGGTGGCCGACTGCAGGGCTGCGCCCAGCAGGGCCGCCACCGCGGCGGCCGCTGGGCTCACACCGGCCTCAGCAGGGAGCGCCCGGTCATCTCGGGCGGCTGCTCGAGGCCGAGCAGCTCGAGCACGGTCGGGGCGACGTCGGCGAGGACCCCGCCCTCGGGGTCGAGCGCGACGCCCTCGGCGGTGACCACCACGGGGACGGGGTTGAGCGAGTGGGCCGTGTCCGGCTCGCCGTCGGGCTCGAGCATCTCGTCCGCGTTGCCGTGGTCCGCGGTGACCACGAGCGCGCCGCCCCGGGCGTGCACCGCCTCGGCCACCTCGCCGAGGCAGGCGTCAACCGCCTCGCAGGCCTGCGCCGCGGCCTCGACCACGCCCGTGTGGCCGACCATGTCGGGGTTGGCGAAGTTGATCACCGCGAAGCGATGCTCCGCGGCGCCCCACGCCTCGACGAACGCGCCCGCCACCTCGCGGGCGCTCATCTCGGGCTTGAGGTCGTAGGTCCGCACGTCGCGCGGGCTGGGCACGAGGCGCCGCTCCTCGCCGGGCTGCGGCTCCTCCTCCCCGCCCCCGAAGAAGTAGGTCACGTGGGGGTACTTCTCCGTTTCGGCCACGTGGAGCTGGGTCGCGCCCGCCCGGGCCACGACCTGGGGCAGGGTGATGGCCGACCGCGCCGGGGGGAAGGCCACGGCGTAGTCCCACGAGCTGTCGTACTCCGTCAGGCAGGTCAGGCGCGCGACGGGCTCGGCGCCCCGGCGGTCGACCTCGGCGAACCCCGGCTCGGCGAGGGCGCGCACGAGCTCGCGCATCCGGTCCGGGCGGAAGTTGAACGACACGACGCTGTCGCCGGGGCGGATGCGGCGATCCTCGCCCACCATCGTCGGCGCGATGAACTCGTCGGTCTCGCCATGCGCGTAGGCGGCCTCCACCGCCTCCACCGCGCTGGCCGCGCGGTGCTCGGCGATCCCGTGGACGAGCAGGTCGTAGGCTTTCTGCTCGCGCGCCCAGCGCGTGTCGCGGTCCATCGCGTAGAAGCGGCCGATCACGCTCGCCACCCGCGCGCCCCACTCCTCCTCGACGACGCGCAGGTACTCCCGCCCACCGCGGCGCGAGGTGTCGCGCCCGTCGGTGAAGGCGTGCAGCACCGTCCGGTCGCCCCCGAGCTCGAGCAGGGCGTGCAGGTGCTTCCACCCCGAGTGCACCCCGCCGTCGCTCACGAGGCCGATGAGGTGGACGCGCTCGGCGTCGAAGGCGGCGCGCAGCACCTCGTTGTCGCCCAGCCGGCCGGTCTCGATCGCCTCGTCGATGCGCGTGAGGTCCTGCTTGATCACGGCGCCCGCGCCGAGGTTGAGGTGCCCCACCTCGCTGTTGCCCATCTGCCCCGGGGGCAGGCCCACCGCGGTCCCGCAGGTCGTGAGGACGCTGTGGGCGTGGCGCTGCCAGAGGCCGTCGAACACCGGGGTGCGCGCGAGGGCGACCGCGTTTCCCGGGCCCGTCGGCGCGAGGCCCCAGCCGTCGAGGACCACGAGGCACACCGCCGGGACGGGGAGGGTCACCTGGTGCCCGCCGCCGCCTCGACGATCGCCGCGAGCGCCTCGGGCTCGAGCGAGGCGCCGCCCACGAGCGCGCCGTCGACGTCGGGCTGGTCGACGAGCTCATGGGCGTTCTCGGGCTTCACCGACCCGCCGTAGAGCACGCGCACGCGCTCGGCGGCCTCGGGCGCGCGGTCGCCCACGAGCGCGCGGACGAAGGCGACGGCCTCCTGGGCCTGCTCGGGGGTGGCGGTGCGCCCCGTGCCGATCGCCCAGACGGGCTCGTAGGCGAGCGTGAGGCGCTCGACCTCGTGCGGGGGCAGGCCGTGCAGCGCCTCCTGGACCTGGTGGCGCAGGGTGCGCTCCGTGTCTCCCCGGTCGCGCTCCTCCTCCGTCTCCCCCACGCAGAGCAGCGGCTTCAGGCCGGCGTCGAGCGCGGCGCGCACCTTCAGCGCCAGGGCCCGGTCGGTCTCGCCGAAGAGCTGCCGGCGCTCGGAGTGGCCGAGGACCACGCCGTGGACGCCGACCTCGGTGAGCATCGGGGCGGACACCTCGCCGGTGTACGCGCCGTCCGGCGCCTGGTGCATCGTCTGCGCGTAGACCTCCAGGCGCGTGCCCTCGGCCGCCGCGACGGCGGCGGAGAGCGCCGTGAACGGCACGCAGAGCACGACGTCGACCCCCTCGACCCCCGCCACCCGGCCCAGCAGCGCGCGCACGAAGGGCTGCACCCCAGCGATCGTCCCGTGCATCTTCCAGTTGCCGGCGACGAGCGGGGTGCGGCTCACCGCAGGACCTCGACGCCGGGCAGGGCGCGGCCCTCCACGAGCTCGAGCGAGGCCCCGCCGCCGGTGGAGACGTGCGTCACCCGGTCGGCGAGCCCGAACTCCACGATGGCGGCGACGGAATCGCCCCCGCCCACCACCGTCGTCCCCGGGCAGTCCGCCACGGCACATGCGACGGCGTGGGTGCCGGTGGCGAAGGGCTCGAGCTCGAAGGCGCCCATCGGTCCGTTCCAGAACACGGTCTGCGCCCCGGCGATCGCCGCCGCGAAGCGCTCGACCGTGCGCGGGCCCACGTCGAGCCCCATCCAGCCCTCGGGGACGTCGACGCCGTCGAGCTCGCGGCGCTGCGCGTCGGCCGCGAAGCGGTCGCCGAGCACAAGGTCCGTGGGCAGGACGAGCTTGTCCGGGGCCTGGTCGAGCGCGTGCCGGGCGGGGCCGACGTCCTCCTCGTCGAGGCGCGACCCGCCGGTCGCGTGGCCCTGGGCGCGCAGGAAGGGGAAGGCCATGGCCCCGCCGATGAGCACGTGGTCGGCCAGCTCGAGGAAGCGGTCGATGACCCCGATCTTGTCCGTCACCTTCGCCCCGCCGAGCACGGCGACGAGCGGGCGCGCGGGCTGGGTGAGCAGCCCGGTGAGGATCTCGACCTCACGCTGGAGGAGCAGACCGGCGGCGCGGCGCTCCACGAGCTCGGCCACCGCGTGCGTCGAGGCGTGCGCCCGGTGGGCGGTGCCGAACGCGTCGTTGACGTAGGCGTCGGCCAGCGCGGCGTAGCGTCGCCCGAGCTCCGAGTCGTCCTTCGTCTCCCCCGGCTCGTAGCGGACGTTCTCGAGCATGACCACGTCGCGGTCGGGCACGGCGTCGAGGTCGTCGGCCAGGGCGACGTCCGTCCCCAGGAGCTCGCCCAGGCGCTCGGCGGCCGGGCGCAGGGAGAGCTCGGGCTCGCGGTCGCGGGGGCGGCCGAGGTGGCTGGCCAGCACGAGGCGCGCCCCGCCCTCGCGCAGGCGCTCGAGCGTGGGCAGCGCGGCGCGGATCCGGGTGTCGTCCTGGATCTGTCCCCCGCTCAGGGGGACGTTGAAGTCCACCCGCACGAGGACCCGCTGGCCCCTGACGTCGCCGAGGTCGTCGAGGGTCCTCACGCCACGCGTGCGGGCACGAGGACCTGCTGGGCCACGTCGACGACCCGGTTCGAGTAGCCCCACTCGTTGTCGTACCAGGCGACGACCTTGACGAGGGTCTCGTCGATGACGGAGACGAGCAGGCCGTCCACGACCGACGAGTACGGGCTCGTGACGACGTCGCTCGAGACGATGGGGTCCTCCGTGTACTGGAGCACGCCCTGCAGGTCGCCCTGGTCGGCGCGCGAGCGGAACGCCTCCTGGACCTCGTCGACCGAGGTGCCGCGCGACGCCTCGAACGTCAGGTCGACGACCGAGCCCGTGGGCACGGGGGCGCGGACGGCGAAGCCGTGCAGCTTGCCGTTGAGCTCGGGAAGGACGAGGCCGACGGCCTTGGCCGCGCCCGTCGACGTGGGCACGAGGTTGAGCGCCGCCGCCCGCGCGCGCCGCAGGTCCCCGTGCGGGGCGTCCTGCAGGCGCTGGTCGGCGGTGTAGGCATGGATCGTCGTCATGAGGCCGTGGGTGATGCCCACCGCCTCGTGGACGACCTTCGCCGTCGGGGCGAGGCAGTTCGTGGTGCACGAGGCCAGGGAGATGACGTGGTGGCTCGCGGGGTCGTAGCGGTCGAGGTTGACCCCGGGGACGACCGTGATGTCCTCGCCCTTGGCCGGGGCGGTGATGAGCACCTTCTGCGCGCCGGCGTCGAGGTGCGCCCTGGCCTTCGTCGCGTCCGTGAAGCGGCCCGTCGACTCGATGACGACGTCGGCGCCGAGCTCGCCCCAGGGCAGCGCGGCGGGGTCCGTCTCGGCGAGCACCCGGATCTCCGTGCCGTCGACGACGAGGGCGCCGTCGCGCGCCTCGACCGTGCCCGGGTAGCGCCCCAGGATCGAGTCGTAGCGGAGCAGGTGGGCGAGCGTCCCCGCGTCCGTCAGGTCGTTGACCCCGACCCACTCGACGTCGGCGCCGGCAGCGCGCGCGGCCCGGAAGACGTTGCGGCCGATGCGGCCGAACCCGTTGATCCCTACGCGTACGGGCATGGTCGATCCCCTTTCGTGCGCCTTGCGTTCAGCGGTCTGCCCGCGGGCGCGGACTCTATCCCCCGGCGCGCAGCGAGGCCTCGAGAGCCTCCACGCAGCGGTCGAGGTCCTCGTCGCCGATGACGAGCGGCGGGCAGAAGGCGATGGTGCGCTCGCCGATCGGCCGGGCGATCACGCCGCGGTCGAGCATGCGCTCGCGGACCTCCGGCGCGGCGTCCCCGCCCTGGAGCTCGGCCGCGTGAATCGCGCCCACCCCTCGCGCGCCGGCGATCAGCCCCTCTCGCTGCAGCGCCGCCAGGCCGGCGGCCAGCCGCTCGCCGATCGGGTCGGCGCGCTCGAGCAGCCCCTGCTCGCCGAGCACCTCGATGTTCGCCTGGGCGGCGGCGCAGGTCACGGGGTGGCCGCTGTAGGTGTAGCCGTCGAGCATGCTGCCCTCCTGGGCGAGCGGCTCGTGCACCCGGGACGCGACGACGACGCCGCCGAGGGGCAGCACGCCCGAGCTCACGCCCTTGGCGAAGGTGGCGAGGTCGGGGACGACCCCGAAGCGCTGCGCGCCCCACCACGCGCCGAGCCTCCCGAAGGCGGTGACGATCTCGTCGAAGACGAGCAGCGCGCCGTGCTCGTCGCACAGGGCGCGGACGCCCTCGAGGTACCCCGGGGCCGGCGGGAAGACGCCGCCCGCGCAGATCACGGGCTCGACGAGGAAGGCGGCGACCTCGTGCCCGTGCTCGGCGAAGAGCGCGCGGACGGCCCCGAGGTCGTCGCGATCGACGTGCACGAAGCCCGGGGCCTCGATCGTGCCCGTGGCCGCCATCGTGGCCTCCGTCACCCCGTGGAAGCTCGGTGGGCGGGCCACGACGAGGCGGCGCTCGGGCTCCCCCGCGGCCTGATGGACGAGGCGGGCGAGCTTGAGGGCCATCTCGACGGCCTCGGAGCCGCCCGAGGCGAGGAACACGCGGGCGTCGTCCATCGGGGCGAGCTCGGCGAGCGTCGCGCACAGGCGCTCCGCGGGCTCGTTCGTGAAGCGCTCGAAGGTCGTGAAGGTGTCGAGGGCACGAAGCTGCGCCGCCACGGCGTCGGCGATCGCGCGCTGGCCGTGCCCGGCGTTGCAGTACCACATGCTCGCCACCGCGTCGACGTAGCGCCGACCCTGCGCGTCCCACACCGCGGCGCCCTCGCCGCGAGCGATCGTGGTGAACTCGCCCGCCGCCGGCGAGGCCATGGGGTGCAGGAACGCGCTCGGCGGCACGCGCCTACCCGCGCGCCCCGGGGCGCTGCAGGTCGCGGTGGACGACCTGCACCCACAGGTCGTCGCGGTCCGCGTACCGCGCGGCAAGGTGCTCCGTGATGGCCACGGAGCGGTGGCGCCCGCCCGTGCAGCCGATGGCCACGGAGAGGTGGGCCTTGCCCTCCGCGTGGTACTGCGGCAGGAGGAAGTCGAGCAGCGGGATGAGGTGCCCGTAGAGCTCGTCGAGCGCGCCGTCGCGGGCGACGTAGGCGACGACGTCGGGGTCGTGACCGGTCAGTGGCCGCAGGGTCGGCTCCCAGTGGGGGTTGGGCAGGAAGCGGACGTCGAGGGCGAGGTCGGCCTCGCGCGCGGGTCCGTGCTTGTGCCCGAAGCTCGTGAAGGTGACCGCCAGGCGCGGAGCCTGCTGGCGGGGCAGGAACTCGCCGGCGATCTTCTTGCGCAGGGAGGCGGCGGCGAGGCCCGTCGTGTCGACGACGACGTCGGCCCGCGCGCGCAGGGGTGCGAGCAGCTCGGCCTCGCGGGCGATGCCCTGGGCCACGGAGCCCGACGGGGCGAGTGGGTGGCGCCGCCGAGTCTCCTCGTAGCGGTTGAGCAGGGTCTGCTCGTCGGCCTCGAGGAAGAGCACCTGCCGGCGCACCCCGAGGTCCCCGAGCTCGTCGAGGACGGGGGGGAGCGCCTCGAGGTAGGTGCCCGCGCGCACGTCGCAGACCACCGCGGCGCGTTCGACCTTCGACCCTTCGTGGACGACGAGCTCCACGAGCTGGCCGATCATCTCCGGGGGCAGGTTGTCCACGCAGAAGTACCCGGCGTCCTCGAACACGTTCATCGCCGTGGACTTCCCCGCGCCGGAGTAGCCCGTGATGACGACGAGGTCCTCCAGGGGCGGGGAGGGCTCGGGCTCCAGCGGGCGCCGCCGGGGCAGGCGCAGACGGGTCCCGAGACGGCCGGCCATCACCCTGAGGGTAACCTCGGCGACCGGATGGACGCGGCGGTGACCCACGTGGAGCGCGTGGACCTGCGCGTGGTCGACGTCGGCGCCGCGCAGGCGTTCTACCGCGACGTGGCCGGGCTCGAGGCCGGCGAGGAGGGCGTCCTGCGCGCCCCGGGCGGGCGGACCCTGCTCGGGCTCTCCAGCGAGGGCGTGCGCGGCCCGGCGCCGGCCCGGGCGACCGGCCTGTTCCACACGGCCATCCGCTTTCCCACGCGCACCGCCCTGGCGGCCGCCCTGCGCCGGGTGCTCGCGGCGGGAGCGCGCCTGTCCGGCGCCTCGGACCACGGGGTGAGCGAGGCGCTCTACCTCGACGACCCGGCGGGCAACGGCGTCGAGCTCTACTGGGACCGCCCGCGGGAGGTGTGGCCAACCGAGATGTTCACCGCCCCGCTCGACCTGCGCGACCTGCACGCGGCCGGCGGCGAGACGGAGCGGGCGCCCGAGGGCACCGACGTGGGCCACGTGCACCTCAAGGTGGCCGACCTCGAGCGGGCGGTCGGCTTCTACGTGGGCGAGCTCGGCCTGGCGGTCGAGCACCGCTACGGCAGCGAGGCGGCGTTCGTCGCCGCCGGCGGCTACCACCACCACGTGGGGCTCAACATGTGGCTGTCACGGGGCGCGGCGCCCACCCCGCAGGAGCTGGCCGGCGTGGAGCGCGTCGTGTTCGGCGGGCGCGGGCCGGCGCAGCTGCGCGACCCCGACGGGGTCGCGGTCGCGGTGGAGCCCATCCCGGGGTGACGCCGCGCCCCTGAGGACCCTTGCGCGCCCGCCCTACTCCCCCGTCCGGTGCAGCGCGCTGTAGAGCTCGCGCGCGGTCTTCGCGGGCAGCCCCGGCACCGCCTCGAGCTGCTCGCGGCTCGCGGCGATCACGGCCTCGGGGGAGCCGAAGCGCTGAAGCAGCGCGCGCTTGCGCGCGGGGCCGATCCCGGGCAGCTCGTCGAGCAGCGAGACGGTGAGCTGACTGTCGCGCCGGGTGCGGTGGTGGGTGATCGCGAAGCGGTGGGCCTCGTCGCGCACGCGCTGCAGGAGCTGGAGGGCCACGGTGTCGTGGCCGAGCACGAGGGGCGCGGGACGCCCGGGGACGAAGATCTCCTCGATGCGCTTGGCCAGCGAGACGACGGCCACCCCCCGCTCGCGCCAGCCCTCCAGGGCGCGCAGTCCCGCCGCGAGCTGGCCCGGGCCGCCGTCGATGACGATGAGGCTGGGCAGGGTGGCGAACGACTCGTTGCGCTTCAGGTCGTGGGGCGAGAGGTCCTGCTGGCGCTCCCACTGGGCCAGCCGGCGCCCGAGCACCTCCTCCATGGCGGCGAAGTCGTCCGGGATGCCCTCGTTCAGGCCCCGGATCGTGAAGCGGCGGTAATCGGCCTTCTTGGGCGCGCCGCCCTCGAAGACGACCATGGAGGCGACGGTGTTCGTGCCCATGAGCGTCGAGATGTCGAAGCACTCGATGCGGATGGGCAGCGAGTCGAGCCCGAGCGCGTCCTGGAGGGCGTCGAGCGCCTCGGAACGCTGCTGGCGGCTGCGCTCCTGCTTGAGGTGCTCCGTGTCGAGCGCGAGGCGCGCGTTGCGCTCGGCGAGGTCGAGGATGCGCCGCTTGTCGCCGCGCTCGGCGGCGCGGACCTCCACCCGCCGGCCCCGGCGCTCCGTCAGCAGCTCCCCGAGGGCCTCGAGGTCCTCGACCTCGCCCTGCACGATGACCTGGGGCGGGATGGCGATGGCGTCGCCGTAGAACTGGAGGAGGAACTCCTGGGCGACCGTGCCGAGGCCGAGCTCGGCCGCGTTCGTCAGGTAGAACGACTGGCGGTCGGAGAGCACGCCGTCGCGGACCTGGAAGACCTGGGCGTTCGCGTCCGTGCCCGCCACGGCGACGGCCACCGCGTCGAGCGTGCCCACGGCCTCGTTGGCCACCCGCTGGCGCTCGAGCAGCGAGCGCACGGCGTTCAGGCGGTTGCGCTCGAGCGCGGCCTGCTCGAACTCCTGCTCGGCGGCCGCCTCGCCCATCCGGCGCTCCAGGTCGCGCTCGATCTCCCGGTAGCGCCCGCCGAGGAAGGCGACGACGCCGTCGATCGACTCGCGGTACTCCTCCGGGGTGACGTAGTCCACGCAGGGCGCGCCGCAGCGCTTGATGTAGTAGTCCAGGCAGGGCGAGCCGCTGCGCCTGCCCGGCTCCACCCCGCCGCACGACCGGAACAGGAAGATCTTGCCCAGCAGGTCGAGCGTCGACCGGGTGCGCTTCGCGCTCGAGTAGGGGCCGAAGTACAGGCGGTCGCGCCGGTGCTTCTCGCGGGTGAAGTAGACCCGGGGGAACTCCTCGTCCGTGGAGATCGCGATGAACGGATAGGACTTGTCGTCGCGCAGGCGGATGTTGAAGCGCGGCTGGTACTGCTTGATGAAGTTCTGCTCAGCGAGGAGCGCCTCGGCCTCGCTCGAGACGAGCAGGAAGTCGATGCGGTCGGCGTCCTCCACCATCTGCTTGTCGCCCCGGGTGACCGGGTTCGAGAAGTGCCCGGCGACCCGCTTGCGGATCGACTTCGCCTTGCCGACGTAGATGACCTTGCCGCCCGCGTCGCGGAACAGGTAGACGCCCGGCCCGTCGGGCAGGGAGAGGCGCTCGTCGCGCAGGCGGACGCTGGAGGCGCGGGCGGTCGCGGCCATCTGCCCAGGGTAGGAACGGCAGGGGTCGCGACGGGCGTCGCACGAGCCCGACGACGACAGGTTCACCCGCTCCTCGCCGCGCGCCGGACTGCCTGCGCGCG
This sequence comes from Actinomycetota bacterium, assembly GCA_030773615.1. GTDB lineage: Bacteria > Actinomycetota > Thermoleophilia > Solirubrobacterales > Solirubrobacteraceae > JALYMR01. The sequence goes on along the minus strand of JALYMR010000333.1, from coordinate 249 downwards.
GCGCGGGGTACGCGCCGGGCATGGCGAAGAAGACCGAGGAGCAGATCCGCAAGCTGGCGAGGGAGCGCCTGGGCTTCGAGGAGCTGCGACCCGGCCAGCTCGAGTCGATCCGGTCCGTGGTGGCCGGGCGCGACACGCTCGCGGTCATGTCCACCGGGTCGGGCAAGTCGGCGATCTACCAGCTCGCCGGGCTGCTCACGGACGGCCCCACCGTCGTCATCTCGCCGCTCATCGCCCTGCAGCAGGACC
>JALYMR010000332.1 GCA_030773615.1 Actinomycetota bacterium | reverse complement strand
AGGCTGCACGCCCTGTTCCCAGGGGTCCTGATCGCCGTCGCGTTGGGGATCCTCTTCAGCGAGCTGGCCGGCTACGACGGCGAGCTCGTGGGCGACATCCCCGTCGGCGCCCCGCCGATCTCGCTCGACCTCCCCTGGGCCGAGGTCGGCTCGCTCGTGCTGCCGGCCGTGGTGATCTGTCTCGTGAGCATCGCGGAGGCGGGTTCGATCGCCCGCACCTTCGCGGCGCTCGACGGTCGCCCGTGGAACGCCAACCGGGAGTTCGTGAGCCAGGGGCTCGCCAACTTGACGGCCGGGGCCTCGGGCGGCTACCCGGTCTGCGGCTCCTTCTCGCGCAGCGCGCTGAACCGCGTCTCCGGCGCGAACAGCCGATGGAGCGGAGCGATCACCGGGGTGGTCGTGCTCGCCTTCCTGCCCTTCGCGGCAGTGCTCGAGTCACTCCCCACAAGGCGATCCTGGGAGCGATCGTGATCGGGGCGGTGCTCCAGCTGATCAAGCTCGCTCCGATCCTTCGGCTGTGGCGCCTGCGCGAGGTGGGCGGCGAGCAGCTCCACGTCGTCTGCGCCGACCTCGTCGACCTGCCCGCGGTCGTCGCTCTCGTCGAGCGCGTCACGGGCGCGCCCGCCACCGGCAATCCGCAGACGCGAGGTGAGCGCCGCGACGCAGGGGGGCGCCGCCGCCGTGGCCGAGCTCGCCGCCGCGCTCGTCGCCGAGCGGGTCGTCTTCGAGGAGCTGGGCCTGCGGCGCCCGACCCTCGACGACGCGTTCCTGACCCTCACGGGCCGCCCCGCGGCCACTGGCGACGACGTCGTCGACGACTCCGCCCCCGTCCTCCAGGAGGTCCGATGAGCGCTCCGGCCGCCGGCGCGTCCCCTCGCGGCACCTTCGTCCGCGACAGCCTCGTCATCGCCCGTCGCGGGCTCTTGCACATGCGCCGCCAGCCCGAGGCGCTCTCCGACGCGACGATCCAGCCCGTCATCTTCGTGCTGCTCTTCGCGTTCGTCTTCGGCGGTGCGATCGGCGTGCCCGGGGGCGGGAGCTACAAGGAGTTCCTCATGGGCGGCATCTTCGCCCAGACGATCGTGTTCGGCTCGTTCGGGGTCGCGATGGCGCTCGCGAGCGACCGCACGAACGGCGCCATCGACCGCTTCCACTCCCTGCCCATTCCGCGCTCGAGCGTGCTCGCGGGGCACGCGGTGGCCCATCTCGTCCGCTCGCTGCTGCCCATCGCGTTCATGACGGTCACGGGCTTCGTCGTGGGCTGGCGCATCGACGCCGGGGTGGGCGACGTGCTCGCCGCCTACGGCCTCATGATCGCCTTCTCGTTCGCGATCACGTGGATCGGCGTGCTGCTCGGCAGCCTCACGGCGACCCCCGAGGGCGTGCAGGGCGTCGCGTTCGTCGTGATCTTCCCGATCACGTTCGTGGCGAGCACCTTCGTGCCCACGAGCACGCTGCCCGGCGTGCTGCGCACGGTCGCGGAGTGGAACCCCACCTCGGCGCTGGCCAACGCGCTGCGGAACCTGTTCGGCAACCCCGGCGGGGTCGCGCCGCCCGACGCGGCGTGGCCCGTCGCGCACCCGATCGCCTACGCCCTGCTCTGGGCGGCCGGGATCGTCATGGTCTGCGCCCCGCTCGCCGTGCGCGCCTACCAGCGCTCCATCCGCACCTAGGGCGCCGCCGGCTGCCCGGAGACCGGCGGCGTCCGAGCGCTACGAGGAGGTGACGATCGAGTCGCGGGCCTCCTGGCGGGCGGGGCTCGCCGAGGAGCCTCGACTGCCGCTCGTCGGGCTTGCGGGCCTGGCGTACGGGTGAACCAGTGCGCCAGCCGGGTGCTGGCTTGAGCGGGCGTCGCGTCCGCGCGACCCCCGCCGTATATGCCGGTCCTAGCCCTGGCAGGACACCGCGCGGGTCCTGCCAGGCAGCAGGCAGCCGTCCTTGCGCAGCGGCACCCGGCGGGCGCGGAAGCGGAAGGTTACGTGCTTGCCGATCCGGCCACGTCCGGTCACCCGGATCTCGAGGCGGGTGCCGGCGCGCAGCGAGCGCCCATGGATCCGCTTGACGCGCACGAGTCCGCTGCGCGCCAGTCCGCGCGGGACGCGCACCCGCATGACCCGGAAGGGGCACCCCTTGCCCTTGCCCTTGCAACGGACCTCCACGCGCGCGCCACGAGGGGCGCGGACGGTGAGGAGGCGGATCCGGGCGCGCGACCCGCGCACGCTGCCCGCGAGGCGCACGATGGGGAAGGGCCTCAGCAGGGCGGGCCGCGGACGCGTCACCCTGCCGGCCGGGGGCGTCTGCGGCGCGCCGGAGGGACCGGGCGTCGCCCCTGGGCCGGGGCTCGGCGCACTCGAGCTGAACTCGCCCGGGGCGTTGGGCCGCGAGGCCACGGGCGCCGCCGGACGCTGCTGTCCGGGGCGCTGGCCCTGAGCGGGGCGACGCGGAGGCCGGTTCGCCGGAGGCTCAGGCCGTGCCGGGTTCGAGGGCCGCGGGGACGGCGACGGCGACGGCGACGTCGGCGCGTTGCCTCGCCCGGGCGAAGGCGTGGCTGGGCTGGGCTGGGT
>JALYMR010000331.1 GCA_030773615.1 Actinomycetota bacterium | reverse complement strand
CGGCCACGCTGTGCCTGCTCAACGCCGAGCGCGCGCGCCGGGGCCTGCGGACGCTGCGCGTGCACCGCGAGCTCCAGCGCGCGTCGCAGCGCTACGCGCGCGACATGGTTACCCGCCGCTTCTTCTCGCACGTCTCCCCGAGCGGGGCCGGCCTGCTGCAGCGCACCCGCTCGACGAGCCGCTACCTGCGCCGCGCCCACGGCTACGTGCTCGGCGAGAACCTGGCCTGGGGGACCGGGACGGCCGCCACCCCGCGACAGATCGTCGCGGGCTGGATGCGCAGCCCGGGGCACCGGCGCAACGTGCTCGACCGCCGCTTCCGCGAGGTGGGCCTCGGCATCGCCGCCGGCGTGGCCGGCACGGCCGCCGGCGCGGGCGCCACCTACGCAAGCCAGTTCGGCCTCCGGCGCTAGGGCCCGGGGTAGATTCGGCGGCCCATGGCCGTCGTCGAGCCCCTGCGCGCCCTGCGCTACGACCACGCCGTCGCCGGCCCCGCCCAGAACCTCGTCGCCCCGCCCTACGACGTCGTCGACCCGGACGCCCGCGCGCGTCTCGCCGCCCGCTCGCCGTTCAACGTCGTGCACGTCGACCTGCCCGGGGGCCGGGACCCGTACGGCGACGCCGGCCGGCGCTTCGCCGAGTGGCGACGGGCGGGCGCCGTCGTGCAGGACGCCGAGCCCGCCCTGTGGCCGGTCGCCCAGGAGTTCACGGCGCCGGACGGCCGACGCCGCATCCGCCGGGGCTTCCTCGCCCGGGTGCGCCTGGAGGACTACGGGCCGGGTCGGATCCGCGCCCACGAGCGCACCCATCCGGCCCCCCGGGAGGACCGCCTGCGCCTGACGCGAGCGCTGGCGGCCAACCTCTCCCCCGTCTTCTCCCTGTTCAGCGACCCCGACGGCGCCGTGCGGACCGCGCTCGCGCCGCACACCGAGGGGCCGCCGGTCGCGGAGGCCCACGACGACAAGGGGACGACGCACCGGCTCTGGCGCGTGACGGACGACGCCCCCCTCTCGGCGGTGCGCGAGGCGCTGGCCGACGCCGAGCTGCTCATCGCCGACGGCCACCACCGCTACGAGACGGCGCGCGCCTACGCCGAGGAGGTCGGTGGCGAGGGGCCGCACCGCTTCGTGCTCATGCTGCTCGTGGCCCTCGAGGACGAGGGCCTGCTCGTGCTGCCCACCCACCGGCTCGTCGCCGGGACCACCCCCGCGCAGCAGGAGGCGCTCGCCCGCACCCTGCACGCCCACTTCGACGTCGCCGACGTCGCCTTCGACGAGCTCGCGCCGCCCCCGGGGGACGGTCCGCCGCAGCTTGGCTTCGTCGACGCCCACTTCCAGCGCCCGTTCCGCCTCACCCTCGCCGACCAGGCCGCGGCCGACGCGGCGCTCGCGGGGATGCCCGAGCCCTTCCGGCACCTGGACGCGGCCGTGCTCGAGGCGCTCGTGCTCAAGGGCCCGCTCGAGCTCACGGACGACGACATCGCCCACCTGCGGCGCCTGGGCTACGCACGCACCGCCGAGGAGGCGGTCGCCCTCGTCCGCGAGGGGACCTTCGACGTCGCGTTCCTCCTGCGCCCACCCCGCATCGAGCAGGTCCGGGCGGCCGCGGCGACCGGGGTGAGCCTGCCCCCGAAGTCGACCTTCTTTCATCCGAAGGTGCCGAGCGGGCTGCTGTTCCATGCCCTCCGGGGACCGGACTAACATCGGGTCCATGCGCGCCACCGCCATCCACCAGGAGGGTCTCCGCCACGTCGTGGAGGTGCGCGACCACGAGCTCGACGTCGACGAGCCGGTGCCGGCCGGCGGCGCGGACGCCGGACCGAGCCCGCAGGAGCTCCTGGCCGCGAGCCTCGCGAGCTGCACCGCCGTGACCGTCGAGATGTACGCGCGCCGGCAGGGCTGGGACATCAGCGGCCTCGAGGTCGAGTGCGACTACAGCCCCGCGGCCCGCGGCTGCCCGACTCGCTTCAGCATCGTGCTGAGGATGCCGTCCCACCTCCCGGACGACCAGGTCGAGCGGCTGCGGATCATCGCGACGAAGTGCCCGGTCCACCGCACGCTCGACGGCGAGGTCATGTTCAGCGAGCGTGTCGAGCGCGCCGAGCTCGCCGGCTGAGCTGGCCCGAGACCTCCGGGGGCTCCTGCTCGAGCCCGCGGAGGCGGCGCGGTTCGACGTCCAGGGGCGCATCGACTCCGCGGTGCTCGTGCCCCTGTTCCTGCACGAGGGCGCCCTGCACGCCGTCTTCACCCGCCGCGGCGCCCACCTGCGCCGTCACGCGGGCGAGATCTCGTTCCCGGGCGGGCGCCGCGACCCTCACGATCCCGACCTCGTGGCCACCGCCCTGCGCGAGGCCGAGGAGGAGATCGGGCTGCCCGCCGACGTCGTCGAGGTGCTCGGGGCCCTCGCCCCCACGCCGACGGTGGTGACGAACTACCGCGTGTACCCCTTCGTCGGGCTCATCGACCCCGGACGGCAGTGGCGGCCCGCCGCGCGCGAGGTGGACGCCGTCCTCGAGCTCGGCCTCGCCGCGCTGCGCGACGGGGCGCGGCGCGAGCGCCTCGTCCGCCGGGGGATCCCCTTCCGCACGGACGTCTACGTCGTGGACGACCAGCTCATCTGGGGCGCGACCGCCCGGATCGTGGCCGACCTGCTCGCCCGGCTCGGGCCGCTCGCCCCGGGAACGACGAAGGGCGGCCCGCAGGCCGCCCTTCGCCTTCCGCAGGGGTGAGACGCAGGCCTAGCGGCGCCGCTGGCCCTGCGAGGGGTCGGGGCCGGCGACGCGCTGGGTCCGCGTCTCCGCGTCCGAGGACACCGAGCCGCGCCTCGGGCCGTCGCCCAGGCGGTCCTGGGCCTGCTGCTGGGTCTGCTGGGCCTGCTGCTGGGCCCGGTCGCGGCCGACCTGCATGTCCTGCCTGACCTGGCCCGCGTTCTGCTGACCGGCCTGCACGGCGCCCGAGAGCAGCTGGGCGGCCGCGTCGCGGCCACCGAGCCCGAAGGCCAGCGCGCCGGCGAGGGCGAGGAAGCCGAGGAGCGCCGCGTAGGTGATCGTCACGATGACCGGCGCGATCTGGAGCTGGTCGAGCACCATGAACAGGCCGATGGCCAGGATGAGCCCGGGGACGACCGCGCGGACGATCTTGCCCGTCGGGGTGTCGCCCATGAGCTTCTGCACGGCGCCGCCGATGGCGCCCGCGAGGACCGCGGCGAGCACGAAGATCAGCACCGCGACGATGATGCGCGGCAGGAACGCCTGGACCTGCGTGAGGAAGTTCGTCAGCGCGGGGATGCGCAGGGCGCCCACGGCCGCGGTGATCGCGAACAGGAAGATGAACCAGAAGACGGTCGCGCCGATGAGATGCGACGGCCTGGCTCCCGGGCTCACCCGCTCGATGTACTGCCCTGCGTCGCTGCGGTGCAGGGCGCGATCGACGCCGACGCGGTCGAGCAGCTTGTTGATGATGGTGCGGACCGCCTTGGCGATGATGTAGCCGATGGCGAGGATGACGAGGAACGCGAGCAGGTTCGGGATGAACGCGAAGAACGTGTCGAAGCCCTGCTGCAGTGAGTCGCCGATGTTGACGGCGAAGAGCATGGTTGCTCCTTCTCGATAGGGGGGTCTGTGGGTCGCGGAGGGCGATTCGGGGAACCCCGGGTCGCTCAGCCGTTCGTCTTCCCCCCTGACGCCGGGGATCCTCCCCGGGTTACAACCGGCTTACGCGCCACGCCACCCCCCGCCCCCTCCGCGCTCGTCCGCCCCGCGCCCGCGGACGCCGACCTCGTCGCCCGCACCCTGGCCGGTGACCTCACCGCCTTCGAGGCGCTCGTCGACCGCCACCGTCCCGTGGTCCTGCGGGTGACGGCCCGCCTCGCCGGCAGGGAGGACCGCGAGGACCTCGCGCAGGACGCCTTCCTGCGCGCGTTCCACCGGCTCGGGGAGCTGCGCGACCCCGAGCAGTTCCGCCCCTGGCTCCTGCGCATCGCCCACCACGCGGCGCTCGACCACCTCGACCGCCGCCGGCGCCGGCCGACCGCCCAGCCGTCCGACGACGAGGACCCGGAGGGGGCGCCGGCGCACGAGCGCACGCCGGCCCGGCTGGTCGAGGAGCGCGAGCGGCGGACCCGTCTGGCGGGCAAGCTGGCCCTGCTGCGCCCCGAGCACCGCCTCGTCCTCGTGCTGCGCGACCTCGAGGGCCTGAGCTACGACGAGGTCGCCGCGGTGACGGGCATGCCGCTGGGCAGCGTGAAGGGCAGGCTGCACCGCGCGCGCGCCGAGCTCATCCAGGCCCTGCGCGACAACGCCTACGACTGGGAGCTGCCCGATGACGGTCCATGACGACGAGGGCGCCGGCGAGCGCCCGAGCCCGGCCGAGCGCCGGCTGGGCGATCTCCTCGCGGCGCTCGCCGCCGAGCCCCTGCCGGGCGACGCGGCGCTGACGCGGCGCATCGTCCACCG
>JALYMR010000330.1 GCA_030773615.1 Actinomycetota bacterium | reverse complement strand
TGGTGGCAACTCAAAGGGCGGCGGCGCGTACGGCTCCGTCATCTCCCGCGCTCCCGGACGACGGATCGGTTGGCACGCAGCCAGGCCCGGCCGACCCGCAAGAGAGCGCCGTCAAGCGGGAGCTCTTGAAGTTCCGCCTGCGGCGATGGCTGCTCAGTCCGCGCCCGTTCCTCATGCTCGTCGGCTTCGCCGCGTTCCTCGGCGGCTGGTACCTGCTCGTCGACGTGCTCGCGGTCTGGCGGTTCGGCACGTTGCCGGGCCTGGTCGAGGTCGTGACGGAGTGGACGGCGAAGGAGCCTGCCTACGGCGTGTCGATCTTCACCAGCGAGTACTACACCCACATCTGGGTCAGCCTCAGGCGCATCCTGTTGGCGTTCTTCGGGGCGCTTGCGCTCGGCATTCCGCTGGGGCTGTTCATGGGCTGGTCCACGAGGTTCCGGGAGCTCAGCTTCCCGGTCTTCGAGCTCTTCCGACCGATCCCCATCCTCGCCTGGGTGCCGCTGGCCATCATCATGTTCGCCAGCGACGAGGCCCCGGTCATCTACCTGACCTTCCTGGCCGCGTTCTTCGCCACCGCCCTGAACACCCTCCTGGGCGTGCAGTCCATCGATCGGGAGTACATCCGTGCCGCCTACTGCCTCGGCTCGAGCTCGCGGCAGGTCTTCCGGCACGTCGTCGTGCCCGGCGCGCTTCCCTTCATCTTCACCGGGCTGCAGATCGCGATGGGCGTCGCGTGGTTCTCGCTCGTGGCGGGCGAGATGGTCGCCGGCAAGTTCGGGCTCGGCTACCTCATCAACAGCTCGTACACCACGACCCGATACCCGACGATCATCATCGGCATGATCACGCTCGGGGCGATCGGCTTCCTCTCGAGCGCCATCATCCGCCTCGTCGGCAACAGGCTGATGGTCTACCGCGCTCGGGCGATGGCATGACCTCCGCGGAACGAGGACGGTGGGTGAGCAGATGGCACGACCGGTAGCGCAGGCAGCGGCCGATGCGGCTCGCGCGGGTGACGGACAGGCCCGGCCGGCCGAAGTGGGCAAGGGCGAGTTGCGGGTGGAGCACGTCTCCAAGGTCTACGACCCCGAGGGAGCGGCGTTCGTGGCGGTGGACGACGCCTCGATGCACATCGCCCCGGGCGAGCTGCGCGTGATCGTCGGCCCCTCGGGCTGCGGCAAGTCGACCTTCCTGAACGCCATCGCCGGCTTCCACAGCATCAGCTCCGGGGAGATTTGGCTCGACGACGAGCTGCTGTGCGGACCGAACAAGCCACAGGCCAAGCCCGGCGCCGATCGGGTCGTGGTGTTCCAGCACAACGCCCTGTTCCCGTGGAAGACCGTGCTCGACAACGTCACCTACGGGCCCATCGTCCAGGAGCGCCTGAGCAAGAAGGAGGCGCGCGATCTCGGCCGCGAGCGGATGGAGCAGGCCGGGCTGGCGGGCCTGGAGGACCGGTACCCCAGCGAGCTGTCCTCCGGGATGCAGCGGCGGGTCGAGATCGTCCGTGCGCTCGTCAACGACCCCAAGGTGCTGCTGCTCGACGAGCCCTTCCGGGGGATGGACTCCCTGACGAAGTCCGTCATGCACGAGTCGCTGCTCGAGATCTTCGACAAGAACAAGGTCACGGTCATGTTCATCACCCACGACATCGACGAGGCCGTGTTCCTGGGTGACAAGGTCTCGGTCATGAGCACCCGGCCGGGGCGGATCAAGGAGACGATCGAGGTCGACATCCCGCGGCCCCGCGACTACCACGTGCTGACGAGCCCCCGGTTCCGAGAGCTCATGGCGGGGATTCACGGCGAGGTCGAGATCGAGGCGCGCAAGGCGTTCGAGGCCGGCGAGCGGGAGATGGCCTAGCAATGGCGCGGAGAGGACGGAGCACTGAGATGGAGACGAGGCCCGAGGGACGGACCGCGGAGGCGGTTGAGACCAGCGAGCAGGGGGTGCCGGGGACGGACCCGCGGGAGCTCGCGGGGGACGACGCGCGGGACGTCGCGCGGACCGACGCGTACCAGGGCGCGCGCGAGGCGCGCGCCGGTCAGGTCGTCCAGCCGCCGATGGCCCCGGCGACGGGATGGGCGCTCAGGCGCAGGAGACTGGGGAAGGCCCTCACCGGGCCGGCAGGGCGGCGCGGAGTGCTGGGCATCCTGGCCTTCATCGCCATCTGGCAGGTCCTCACCAAGTTCGACGAGTGGCTCGGGGGGGCGCAGGTCCCGCTCGTCGGCGCCCTGCCCGCCCCGTCCGACGTCGTGCTCCGGCTCTTCGAGCTCGTGGCGACGGGAGGGTTCTGGAACAGCTGGTACCTCAGCTTCGGCCGGGTCATGTGGGGATTTGCCTTCGCGATGCTCGTCGGGATCCCGTTCGGTCTGCTCATGGCCACGAGCGCGAACGCCAAGCGGCTCCTCTTCCCGCCGTTCGAGGTCCTGCGGCCGATCCCGCCGCTGGCCTGGGTCCCGCTTGCCATCCTCTTCTGGCCGACGCAGGAGCTCTCGATCACCTTCGTGACCTTCCTGGGCGCCTTCTTCACCGTGGTCATGAACACCGTGGGCGGCGGCGAGCAGATCGACCGCCGCTACATCCTCGCCGCGCGCTCGATGGGAGCGAACAAGTGGAGGATGTTCCGGCGGGTGGTCCTGCCCGCCACCCTGCCCTCGATCGCCACCGGGGCCGTCGTCGGCATGGGTATCACCTGGGAGGTCGTGGTCGCGGCGGAGCTGATCTCCGGCGGGGGCGGCGGGGGCAGCGCCGGCGGTGGGCTCGGCTTCCTCGTGTGGAACTCCTACCAGGGCGGCGACATCGCCGCGGTGGTCGTGGGCATGATCAGCCTGGGGATCGCGGGCTACATCTCGAGCATCCTCGTGCGCATGGCGAGCAACCTGACGATGCCGTGGAAGCGCCTCGCGTGATGTCGTCGATCGCACCCGGGAGGAGGAGGGCAGCGTGAGCACCCAAGTGGACCGAGGGACCGACGGCGCGCGGATCGCGCGGGTCACCGACCCGAGCAGCCTCGAGCTCCGGGGCGTGACCAAGCTCTTCGGTGAGGGCCCGCTGGCCACGCCCGTCGTCCAGGACTGCTCGTTCACGCTCGAGAGCGGCAAGCTCACCGCGATGATCGGGCCGTCGGGCTGCGGCAAGAGCACGATCGCCTTCCTCGTGGCCGGCTTCGAGCGGCCCACCCGAGGCGAGGTCCTCCTCGACGGCCAGGCGGTGAGCCAGCCCTCGCACGAGCGGCTGCTGATCTTCCAGGAGACCGCCCTCATGCCGTGGCTGACGACGTACGAGAACGTCATGTTTGGCCCGAAGATGCGGCGCGCGGCCAACAAGGACACCAAGCGGCGCGCCGAAGAGCTGCTCGAGCGGGTGGGGTTGCGCGAGTTCCGCGACAAGTACCCGCTCCAGCTGTCGGGCGGCATGCAGCGCCGCGCCGAGCTCGCGCGAGCGCTCATCAACGACCCGAAGGTCATGGTCCTGGACGAGCCGTTCCGCGGCCTCGACGCCATGACCCGCGGCCTCATGCAGGAGTACTACAGCGCGCTGTTCGAGGAGGGCCGGCGGACGAGCCTGTTCATCACCACGGACATCGACGAGGCGATCTTCCTGGCCGACCGCCTGCTCATCATGACCAACCTTCCCGCCCGCGTCCGCGAGGTCATCGACGTCGACCTCCCCCGGCCGAGGGACAAGGAGGAGGTGCTGGTGAGCGAGCGCGCGAACGAGATCAAGGAGCAGGCGTTCGACGTGCTCCACGAGGAGGCGCTCAAGTCGTTCGCCGGCGGCAACAAGGCCGCCGCGGACTTCGTGGAGGCCTACACGCGGCGCCAGGAGACGACGGACTAGATGCCTGACTCCCCGCCCGTCGGGCGGGGTTTCTGGCGGCCAGGCAGGTCCTGGCGTCAGGCGAAAGCGGCAAACGAGGAGGGGGAGATGCGGGTGAGAGCAAGGCTCGGGGTGATGGCGGTCAGCACGCTGCTGGCCGCTGTGGTGCTAGCGGCGTGCGGTCCGGCCGGCGGGGGCGGCGGCGGCGGCGTTTCGGGCGAGCAGGGTCAGCCGATCACCCTCACCGTCGGCTACCAGCCGTACTACACGGAGTCGTGGTCCGGGGTGGTCATGCGCGAGAAGGAGTTCTGGAAGAAGCACCTGCCCAAGGGCTCGCAGGTGAACTTCCAGGTCGGCCTGCAGGGCTCGATCATCGTCAGCCAGATGCTGGCCGGCAAGCAGCAGATCGGCTACACGGGGGACATGCCCGCCCTCGTGGCCGTGACGAAGCGCCCGACCCGCGACCTGCGCATCGTCTCCGTGCTCGGCTTCGGGCAGGACCAGTGCAACATCTTCCTGGCGAAGAAGGACGCCCCCAAGTTCGGCGACCCGAAGCAGGCCGTCGAGTGGATGAACGGCAAGAAGGTCTCCAGCCCGCAGGGCAGCTGCACGGACCGGTTCACCCAGGCCGTCTTCGAGACGCAGGGCGTCAAGCCCTCCTCGTACCTCAACCAGAGCATCGAGGTCATCGCGACCAACTTCGAGCAGGGCAAGATCGACGCCGCGTCGATCTGGGAGCCGAACGCTTCGCGCCTGGTCAACGACGGCATCGCGCAGCGGGTGGCCAGCGGCGTGAACTTCGACCGCATGGACGCCGGCTTCCTCGTCATGTCCCAGGAGCTCAAGGAGAAGCGCCCGGACGTCGCCGAGGGCTGGATGAAGGCGGAGCTCGAGGCCCAGCGCTTCCTGGCCGATCCGAAGAACGCGATGGAGATCGCGCAGATGGCCAAGAAGCAGACCACGGGCTTCGAGGTGAAGGACCTGTGGGACTCGCTCTACAAGGATTGGCCGGTGGAGCAGGGCGGCAACCCCCAGAACGTGAAGTTCACCCTTCCCTTCGCGCCCAATCAGGACGTCATGACCCTCGTCGACCGCTCGGTGCAGTTCCTCAACGAGATCAAGACGATCAACACCAAGGAGCTCCCCCCGGGCGCGATCGACGACAGCATCGCGCGCAAGGTCCTGCAGGAGCAGGGCATGCAGGACGCCGGTGAGGTGAAGGCGCTGCCCGAGTCGGCCTTCCGGGGCGGATAGCCACGTTCTCGGCCGCGGGGGCCTCTCCGGAGGTCCCCGCGGCACACCTCCATGAGCTCCGTCGCAGCCAGGCTGACGCGCGAGGCCGGCCCCGCGCGCCGTGCCACCCTGATGCGCGATGCCCTGGCCGGCCTCACGGTCGCCTTCGTGCTCATCCCGCAGGCGCTGGCCTACGCCACCGTCGCGGGCATGCCGGAGATCACCGGCCTCTACGCCGCCGCGCTGCCCCCGCTCGCGGCCGCCTTCTTCGCATCCTCGCCCTACCTACAGACGGGTCCGGTCGCGCAGACCAGCCTGCTGACCTTCGGGGCGCTGGCCGGACGGGCCGCCGTGGGCAGCGACGAGTACGTCCAGCTCGGCGTGCTGCTCGCGCTCGTCGTCGGGGTCGTCAGGGTCCTGATCGGGCTGCTGCGCACGGGGTTCGTTGCGCACCTCATGTCCGAGCCCATGCTGATGGGGTTCGTGCCCGCGGGCGCCATCCTCATCCTCTCCTCCCAGGTTCCCGCGGCGCTCGGGGCGCCGAGCGCGAACCAGGGCGTCCTGCAGGACGCGGCAAGCGCCGCAGCGCGACCGGGGGGGTGGGACCTCGCCGCGGTCGCCCTCGGCCTGGTGACGTTGGCCATCGTGTTCGGTGGCCGCCGCCTGCACCGGCTGTTCCCCGGGGCGCTGCTGGCGGTGGTCGTGGGCCTCGTGTGCGGGGCCATCCTCGGCTTCGGGGGCAGCACGGTGGGCGAGATCCCCGCCGGCCTGCCACCGTTCACGCTCGACCTCCCCTGGGAGGAGGTTCCCGCGCTGCTGCTGCCCGGGACCGTGATCGCCCTCGTCGGCTTCGCCGAGCCGGCGTCGATCGCCAGAACGTATGCCGCCCGCGAGCGGCAGGCGTGGAACGCGGACCGGGAGTTCGTCAGCCAGGGGGTGGCGAACCTCGCCTCCGGGGTCTCCGGCGGCTACCCCATCGGCGGCTCGTTCTCGCGCAGCTCACTCAACCACGCGGCGGGCGCGGTGACCCGCGCGAGCGGCGCCGTGACCGGGATCGTCGTGCTCGCATTCCTGCCCTTCGCCGCGGTGCTCGAGCCCCTGCCCAGGGCGGTGCTGGGGACGATCGTCATCTCCGCGGTGCTCGGGCTGCTGAGGTTCCGGCCGCTGTTCGCCCTGTGGCGCGTCTCCAGGCCCCAGTTCGCGGTCGCGTGGGTCACGTTCGGCTCGACCCTGCTGCTCGCCCCGCACATCGAGCAGGCCGTGCTCATCGGCATCGCGCTGTCGATCGCCATCCACCTGCTGCGCGAGCTGCGCCTGCAGGTCGCGGCGACGGTCTCGGAGGGCACCCTCGAGCTGCGCCCCTCGGGCGTGCTGTGGTTTGGCAACGCAGACAGTCTCGGGGAGCGGCTCACCGACCTCCTCGCGGCCCACCCCGACGCGCGGCGGGTGCGCCTCGTGCTCGACGGGCTGGGCCGCATCGACATCAGCGGGGCGATGAAGCTGCGCGACATCGTCGACGAGTGGCGCGAGGCCGGCGTGGACGTCGAGCTGTGCCGGATCCCCGTGCAGTCCGAGGCCCTGCTGCGGCGCGCCGAACGCCACCGCGCGCGTCTACGCTGATGCGAACGATTCGACGTGCCCGTCGATACGATGTGCACCGGATGTCCAGCACCTACGTGGCCGTCGACGCCGCAAGTGACCGACTCGGGTGGGCCCGCCTGCTGCGCCGGGCCCACCGCCGGGTGGTCGCGGGCGGCACCGTCCCGGCCGGCATCCTGCGCTCGGTCATCGTCGACTCCTGGGACCGGTGCGGCGCGGCCGCCGTCGACCCCGCGAGCAAGCCGCCGTACGCGATGGACGAGGAGGAGGTTCGCGACCGTCTGCGTGCGCATTGCTTCGCCCCGATGCTCCCCATCGTCGAGACGGTCCTGGGGGCGGTCGCGCACCACGCTCGCCAGCTCGTCGTGCTGGCCGATGCCGATGGGATGGTCCTGTGGACGGGTGGCGGCACCGAGGCCGAGGAGGTGGCGGCGCGCATCCGCCTGCTCCCGGGGACGCTGTGGGCCGAGGCGACCGCGGGGACGAACGCGTTGGGGACGGCGCTCGTGCTCGACCAGCCCGTCCAGGTCTTCTCCGCCGAGCACTACCTGGAGGCGTTGCACGGCGTCTCGTCGGCGGCCGCGCCGATCCACGACCCGGACACCGGTGCCGTCCTCGGGCTGGTGGGGCTCACCGGCCCGTTCCGAGCGGCCCATCCCCACGGGCTCTCGCTCGTCGTCGCCGCCGCCCAGATGGTCGAGGCGCAGCTCGAGCACCGAGCGGCCCAGCGCGACGGCCAGCTGAAGGTCGCGTACCTGCAGCGTGTTATCGACGGCTGCACGAAGGTGAGCGGGGTGGTCAACGCGCACGGGAAGGTGCTGCTTGCCACCCCCCCGGGCTGGCTCAGCTCCTCGATCCCCGTTCGCGACGGAGTGCCCGTTCCGCCCGGCCCGGAGGCCTACCAGCTCGAGCCGCTGTGCGACGGGACGGGGTACCTCGTCCTCCGCGCGCCGTCCCCCAGGCGCGGGATGCCCCCGCTGCGGATCGAGGCGCTCGGGCGAGAGCGGGTGCGCGGGTCCCTGGAGGGCAGGCCGTTCGAGCTCACGAAGCGTCACAGCGAGATCCTCGTCGTCCTCGCGATGCACCCCGACGGGCTGTCCGAGTCCGCGCTGGGGGCGGCGCTGTACGGCTCGCAGACGAAGCGGGTCACCATCCGCGCCGAGCTCTCGCGGCTGCGCAAGCTGCTGGGGCCCGTGGTCACGACGCCGCCGTACCGCCTCCTCGCGGACGTCCGCGCCGACTTCCTCGAGGTGGAGCGGCTGCTGACGTGCGGCACGTCCGCGCTCGCCTTCCAGCGCTACCACGGGCCGCTGCTCGTCGGCTCGTCGGCCCCCGCCGTCGTCGAGGCCCGGGAGCGACTCGGGGCCGCGGTGGCGAGCGCGGAGACGTCGGGCGGCCCCAAGCGCGGCCCGCAGGCGCTGTCGCTCTCGCCGCGTCGTGCCCCGGAGGCCGCGCCCCGAGCGCAGCGCCGACCGGACACGGCGGCGAGCCTGCCCTAGGCGCGCTGCCGGTCCGCCTCGAGCTGCTTGCGGGCGGCGGCGATGGCCCGGGGCTCGGACGCCGCCAGCACGCCGAGCAGACGCCCCTCCCGTCGGTAGCGCGCGACGAAGCGGTCCGGCGTGGCCCTTCCTCGATGTCGACCTCGTCCCACTCGGACGCGTGGCCGACCGACTGCAGCCGCGCGCCATGGCGGATGGCCCCCTACCGCGGGCTCGTCCAGCGGGCGCAGTCGCCGGCGGCGAGCACGTCCAGCGCGCTCGCCCGGCAGCCCTCGTCGGTCACGATCCCGCCGTCGAGCGCGACGCCTGACCCCTCGAGCCACCCCGTCGCGGGACGCATCCCGACCCGACGACCACTGTCGGCACGCACGAGGCGCCCCCGCCCACGTGGACGGTGAAGCCGCCGTCGTCGCGGGTGATGCGCTCGATGGGCGCGCCGGTGAGGACCTCGACGCCGTGGGCCCGGTGCTGGGCGGCGATCCGCTCGCCCACCTCGACGCCCAGGACAGCTGCGAGCGGCGCGGCCATCGCCTCGATGAGGGTGACCTCGAGTCCACGCGCGCGCGCGGCGGACGCCACCTCGCCACCGATGAAGCCCCCGCCGACGACGGCGAGGCTCCGCGACGCGGCGAGATCCCGGCGCAGCTCGGCGAGCTCGCGCAGCAGCCGCACCCCCGCCCACGATCGCGAGTGGCCCACGCGGCCCGCCGACCCGGTGCCAGTGCTCAACCGGCCCGCCACCAGCCCTCCCCTCCTTCGCCGGACCGGATCGTAGCTTCCGGTCGGGCGACCGACGACCTACCCGCTGTCGTTGCGAGCGTCCTGCTCCGTCTCGAGCGAGGCGGAGGTGTACTCCTCCGTCGGCGGGCCGGCCGGGGAGGTCGGGTCGCCCAGGAAGGGGCTGGGCGCCGCGTCGTCCCCCTGGCGCCGGGGCTCGACGGTCTCGCC
>JALYMR010000329.1 GCA_030773615.1 Actinomycetota bacterium | reverse complement strand
TTCCACGGGCTGCACTACCGCGTGGGCTCCGACGGCGCCTACGTGCCCGGCTTCTCGGGGCCCGGCGGCAACGTGCGGCCGGGCCGCACCTTCACCTACCGCCTGCGCGCGGGCGGCGACTCGCGCGCGGTGTGGTCCTACCACGACCACTCGCCGTCCATGGGCCCCTTCATCGAGGCGGGCTCTACGGGGCGGTGTCGGTGGCCGGGCGCCGCGAGCGCCGGGCCGACCGCGATTCACCGTGTTCTTCGGTGCCCTGGGCGGGTTCAACACGATCAACGAGCGCGCCTTCGTGGGCAACACGCCGGTCTTCCACGCCCGGGTGGGCGAGGTCGTGCAGTGGAACGTGCTGACCCTCGGCGACGAATTCCACACCTTCCACGTGCACGGCACCGGTGGCGTCGCCCGGAGGGCACGCCGGAGGACACCCGCGTGCTCGGCCCGGCCGAGAGCTTCGCGGTGCGCTGGCGGGAGGACCGCCCGGGCACCTGGCTTTACCACTGCCACGTCGAGGGGCACATGGCCGGGGGGATGATCGGCCTGTACCGGGTGCGCCGGTGAGGGGGCTCGCGGTCCTGGCGGCGGCGCTCGCCGTCCCGGGCGGCGCGAGCCACGAGGCGCCCTCGCACCCGACGGCCGACGACGGGCAGGGCCAGGTCGTGCGGATGCAGGGCCGCGTCTTCGCGCCCCGCGCGCTGACCGCGCTGGTCGGCGAGCAGGTCACCTGGGACAACGACGACGCGGTCGACCACACGGTAAGCGGCGGGGAGGAGCTCGAGTCGGGGCGCATGGAGCCCGGCGCGCGGTTCTCCCACGCCTTCACCCGCCCCGGGGCCTACGTGTACCGCTGCCGCCTGCACCCGTTCATGTTCGGCACCGTCGACGTGTACGCCCTCGCGCTCGAGCGCCCGCAGGCGTCGCGCCCGCCCGGGACCCGCACGGTGCTGAGCGGGCGGGCGCCCGCGGGGGCCGCGAGGGTGGAGCTCGAGCAGCAGGGCGCCGACGGCCGCTTCCGGCCCGTGGCCGGCGTGGCGCCGGCGGCGGACGGGCCCTTCCGCTTCACGGTGGCCCCGGCGGTCTCCGCCCGGTTCCGGGCCCGGGCGGGCGAGCTGCTCAGCCCCACCGTCCACGTGCTCGTGAGCGCGACCCTCCGCGTGCGGGCCGAGCGGCGAGGTGCGCGCATCTCCGTGGTCGCCAGCGCGGTCCCGCCGCAGCCCCGCGCGACCGTCCTGCTCCAGCGCTGGTGGCGCGAGCGCTACGACTGGCGGACGGTCGCCCGCGGGCGCCTCGACGCCTCCTCGCGCGCGACCCTGCGCCTGCGCTCGCGCCGCCACGAGCGCCTGCGGGTCGTGCTGCCCCGGGGCGTGCGGGGGTTCGGTCCCTCCGCGAGCGGCGCGGTGCACGTGCGCCGCCCGCGGGCGGACGTCACCGCGCGCCGGGCGTCGTCATGATCGCGCTATGCCCGAACCCGACCCCACCGACGAGACCATCGTCAAGATCCTCGACGGCTACCGCACCTGGGCGGTGGTCGGCTGCTCGCCCAACCCCGAGCGCGACAGCCATCAGATCGCGGCCTTCCTGAAGGAGGCGGGGTACCAGGTGATCCCCATCCACCCGCAGGCCGAGGAGATCCTCGGCGAGCGCTGCTACCCCAGCCTGGGGGACGTCCCGGCCGACGCGGGGGTGGAGGTGGTCAACGTGTTCCGCCGCTCGGAGGACGCGGGCGTGCACGTCGACGAGGCGATCGCGATGGGGGCGCGCGCGGTCTGGCTGCAGCGGGACATCGTCGACGAGGAGGCGGGCCAGCGCGCGCGGGCCGCGGGCCTCGACGTGGTGATGGACCGCTCGGCCCGCACGGAGCTCAAGCGCCTGCGGGGCATCCAGACGTGACCGACGGCCCCAGCGCGGGCCCGTAGGCCGCCGCGACCGCGCGCAACTCGGGTTCCTCGAGCAGCGCGCGCAGGTCGCCCGGCAGCTCGTCCCGCGCCCGCAGCGCCCGCTCGCGGCGGCGCTGCGCCTCCGACCCGTGGATGCGCACGGCGAATGGACGACGCGCGCCTCGGGGAGCAGCCCGAGCTGCCTGAAAGGGCGCCGTCGGGCTCGCCCCACACGAACGCCTCGGGGTGCGAGGAGACGAGGCGCTGCACGGAGGGTGCTCCCGCATCGCTGGCCCCGAGCTCGCGATGACGACGGGGATGTCCGCGGCCACGCGGGTCAGGGGCCCTCGAGCGCGCCCTGCGCCTCGAGCGCGGCGAGCACGTGGGCGACGGCCTCGTCGAGCGGCCCGGGGCGGATCGCCACCTCGGGGCGTGGCGGCGGCTCGTAGGGGTCGTCGACCCCCGTCAGGCCGAGCAGCTCGCCCCGGCGCGCCCGGGCGTAGAGGCCCTTCGGGTCGCGGTGCTCGCAGAGCTCGAGCGGCGTGTCGAGCCAGACCTCGAGGAAAGGCAGCGCCTCCTCGGCGTGCAGGGCGCGGGCGAGCTCGCGGTCGGCCAGGTAGGGGCTCACGAGCGAGACGACGGCGATCGTCCCCGCGTCGGCCAGGAGCCGCGCCGCGTGGGCCGTCCGGCGCACGTTCTCCGCCCGGTCGTCCGGGTCGAAGCCGAGGTCCGCGTTCAGGCCGTGGCGCAGGTTGTCGCCGTCGAGGCGGTAGGCCGGGTGCCCGCGCTCGACGAGCGCCCGCTCGACCGCCCCGGCGAGAGTCGACTTCCCCGACGCGGGCAGCCCCGTCATCCACACCGTGGCCCCGCGGAAGCCCAGCGCCTGGCGCCGCTCCTCGCGCGAGAGCGCCTCGCGCTGCCAGACCACGTCCGCGCTGCGCCCGGCCTGCCGCTCGGCCGGGCCGAGGAGCATCCCCGCCGCCACC
The DNA here is from genome assembly GCA_030773615.1 of Actinomycetota bacterium. Classification (GTDB taxonomy): domain Bacteria; phylum Actinomycetota; class Thermoleophilia; order Solirubrobacterales; family Solirubrobacteraceae; genus JALYMR01. The sequence continues at coordinate 2,514 of JALYMR010000329.1, read as the reverse complement.
GTGCCGTTCGTGGCCTCGTCGACGAGGACGAAGCTCCCCGTGGCGCGGTTGCGGCGGTAGGGGTCGAAGGCCAGCGGGGTGCCGGTGCGCAGCGCGACGCGCCCGATCTCGTTCAGCGCGAGCGTCGAGGCGCTCGCGTCGTGATGCAGGGTGTCCACGTCGATGCGGTGGCGCACCTCGGCGAGCACGCACGGCGTGGTGCGCGTCGTCTGCTTGAGCAGGTAGCGCCCGCCGGCGCGCGCGGGCGCGTCGTCCATCCAGCACACCGTCGCGTCGAGGTCACGCGCGACCTCGGGCCGGTTCGACGGGCGGCAGAGGAGGTCGCCGCGGCCCACGTCGAGCTCGTCCTCGAGGCGGACGGTCACCGACATGGGCGGGAAGGCCTCGTCGAGCGGGCCGTCGAGCGTCTCGATCCCGCGCACCCGCGAGCGTGCCCCGGAGGGCAGGACGAGCACCTCGTCACCCGGGCGCCACACCCCGCCGGCGACCTGTCCCGCGTAGCCGCGGTCCTCGCCCTCGCGGATGACCCACTGCACGGGCAGGCGCGGGTCGATGAGGTTGCGGTCCGAGGCGATGTGGACGTGCTCGAGGTGGTAGAGCAGGGGCGGCCCCTCGTACCAGGGCATCGCCGCGCTGCGCTCCACGACGTTGTCGCCGCGCAGCGCGGAGATGGGCAGGAAGGCGACGTCGCTGACCTCGAGCTTCGTCGCGAAGGCGCTGAACTCGCCGACGATGGCCCCGAACACGCCCTCGTCGAAGCCCACGAGGTCCATCTTGTTCACGGCGACGACGAGGTGGGGCACGCGCAGCAGCGAGGCGAGGAACGCGTGGCGGCGCGACTGCTGCACGACGCCCTTGCGCGCGTCGATGAGCACGACCGCCAGGTCCGCGGTCGACGCGCCGGTGACCATGTTGCGCGTGTAGCGGACGTGGCCGGGGGTGTCGGCGATGATGAACGTCCGGCGCGGGGTGGCGAAGTAGCGGTAGGCGACGTCGATGGTGATGCCCTGCTCGCGCTCGGCGCGCAGGCCATCGGTGAGCAGCGCCAGGTCGACGTACTCGCCCTTGCTCGCGCGGGCCACCGCCTCGTACTGGTCCTCGAAGATGGCCTTGCTGTCGTAGAGCAGCCGGCCGATCAGCGTGCTCTTGCCGTCGTCCACCGAGCCGGCGGTGGCGATGCGGACGATGTCCTTGCGCGCAGTGGCCAGCTCCACGGCATGCTCGGCGACCGCCGAGTGCACGTCCACCGGCTCGTCGGCGTCGGTGACGGTCGGGTAGGTCTCGCGGTGGGTGCCCGGCTGAGCGGCGCGGTTCGTGGCCGTGGGGAGGGCCGGGTCGGGTGTCGTGGGGTGGGTGGGCACGGGTGTCATCAGAAGTAGCCCTCCTTCTTCCGGTCCTCCATGGCGGCGTCGCTCACCTTGTCGTCGCCGCGGGTTGCGCCGCGCTCGGTCATCCGGGTCACCGCGATCTCGGCGATGACCTCCTCCACCGTGGTGGCCTCCGAGCGGACGGCGGCGGTCAGGTTCGCGTCGCCCACGGTGCGGTAGCGGACCGTGGCGGGGAACGGCTGCTCGCCGTCCCGAGGGCGGATGAACTCGTTGACCGCGTACAGCATCCCCTGCCGCTCGACGACCTCCCGCTCCTGGGCCAGGTACAGCGGCGGGATGGCGATCTGCTCGCGGAGGATGTACTGCCAGATGTCCAGCTCGGTCCAGTTGGACAGGGGGAACACCCGGATCGACTCGCCGAGGTGGATCCGGCCGTTGTAAATGTCCCACAGCTCGGGCCGCTGGTTCTTCGGGTCCCACTGGCCGAACTCGTCGCGGAAGGAGAACACCCGCTCCTTGGCGCGGGCCTTGTCCTCGTCGCGCCGCGCGCCGCCGAAGAGCGCGGTGAAGCCGTGATCCTCCACCGCGTCGAGCAGCACTGGGGTCTGGATGCGGTTCCGGGAACCGTTGGGCTCCTCCTTCACCGTGCCGGCGGCGATCGCGTCGGGCACCGAGGCCACGAGGAGTTGCACCCCCAGCTCGGCAACCCGCTTGTCGCGGAACTCCAGCACCTCGGGGAAGTTCAGCCCGGTGTCGACGTGCAGAACCGGAAAGGGGATGCGGGCCGGCGCGAACGCCTTGCGGGCCAGCTCCAGCATCACGATGGAGTCCTTGCCGCCGGAGAACAGCAGCACCGGGCGCTCGAGCTCGGCGGCCACCTCGCGGATGACGTGGATGGACTCGGCCTCCAGCGTCTCCAGCTGGGAGAGCCGGTAGTCAGGGGTGGTCACCGCGGGTGCTCCGGGGGATCGGGGGCAGGGCTCGAACCAGCACCAACCGCACCGGCTCGGGGGGGATTCCCGTCCCAGTCTCCGCCATGGTCCGCGGCGCCTTGTCACGGCCCCGCCCGCACCACCCGGCTACGACCCCGCCCGCACCGCCGCCAGCAGCGCGCCGGCCAGCTCCGGGCGGCACACCAGCAGGTCCGGCAGCCACGCGTCGGGGTCGTTGTAGACCAGCGGCGAGC
>JALYMR010000328.1 GCA_030773615.1 Actinomycetota bacterium | reverse complement strand
TGCCCAGGACGAGCGCGACGTGCTCCTCGCCGTCGACGAGGTCCTCGTAGACGTGAGCCTTCCACACTCTTCCGTTGATCGGGAGATCGCAGCAGGCGCGCTGAGCGACGATCCGCTCGGTGCTGCGGCGGTAGGCCACGAGATCCTTGATGCGGACAGCGCGGAGTCCGTAGGCGTTTGCGAAGGCCGCGAGCTGGGGGCCCCGGGCCATCGTGCCGTCGTCGTTCATGATCTCGCAGATCACACCCGCCGGCTGGAGCCCGGCAAGCCGGGCCAGGTCCACGACCGCCTCCGTGTGCCCCTCGCGCTTGAGCACACCGCCCTCGGCGGCGCGCAGGGGGAACGTATGTCCCGGTCGCACGAAGTCGCTGGGCCGTGCCGTGGGGTCCACGAGGTGCCGGATGGTCCTCGCGCGGTCCCGCGCGGAGATGCCCGTCGTCGTGAGGTGCCTGGCTTCGACGGACACCGCGAAGGCCGTCCCGTGGGGGTTCGTGTTGTGCGGCACGGCCGCCTCCAGCCCGAGCTCATCGAGGCGCTCGCCGGTCATCGCCGTGCAGATCAGACCGCTGGCGTGCTTCGCCATGAAGGCGACGAGCTCGGGGGTGACGAACTCCGCCGCGACGCACACGTCGCCTTCGTTCTCCCGGTCCTCGTCGTCGACGATGACCAGCGGTGCTCCGGCGGCGAAGTCCGCGATCGCGTCCGGGATGGAGGAGAACTGCAGCGCGGCGTGCTGCGGAGGGGCCCAGGGATCCCCGTCGCTGAGCGCGGCGCGCCCGGAGTCGAGCCCCACCGACATCGGGTCGACGTGACGCATCACGGACCAGGGGAGAGGCGAGTCGAGAGGGGATCTCATGTGGCGAGCACCGTTTCGTCGAGGTCCGATTCGAGCCGGCACGGCCGCGAACGAGGGCGGCCCGTCCGGGCGCAGGCTTGCCGAGCGGAACGGTGTTCGATCCCAGTGGAGCAGGCCGCGCGATCGTTGCTGTCCGGCGTACGCACTACAGACCGCGTCATTCGAGTGCCTCCCCCGAGGTTCCGGAAGGCAACTCTATACGCCAGGGCGTGTCGCGTCAATCATCATGTGCTGGCTAGCGCGCTGGGCAGCGGGGCCTCGAGCGAGCACCGCCGCGGCCCGGGTCGGCCTCAAAGCGGCAGGCGCGCGGCGAGCTCGGCCTCGAGGGCCGCGACGGCGGCCGGCACCGCCGGCTCGAGCTCGGCGACGAGCGGGACCGCCCTGACGAGCTCCCCCGCCTTGCGGCGGCCTCCAGGCGGGCGCAGAGCTCGCGCACCCGCCGAAGAGGACGCGGTCGGGGTCTGCGACGACGACGCTCACCCGCCCCCTTGCCTGGCGAGGACGTCGCGCAGCCACGCGAGCAGCTCGGGCCACAGGCGCCGGTGGGCGTCCTCGCCGACGAGCGAGCCGACGTGCTGCAGCGCGACCCCACGCTCGCCGCGGTAGTGGAGCACGCGCTGCTCCGTACTGCTCACCGCCTCGTGGAAGGGGAGGACGGAGCCCTCGGGGACGAGCCGGCTGCCCGGGTTGACCACGCTGAGCAGCGGCGCGCGGACGCGCGCGGGCGACACGCGCTCCCCGCCGACGAGGAGCTCGCCCCGCATGAGCTCGTCGCGGCGGTACAGGCGCTCGACGACGTCCTCGAAGAGGCGCTCGGGCAGGGGCAGCTCGTCGAGCTGCCAGCGCCGCACCCGCAGGTGGGTGTCCAGCGCGCGCGCGTGCGTCAGGCTCGCGACGAGATCGGCCTCCCGCTCGGCGACGAAGGTGACCGGCGCCGCGAGCGTGCTCGCGAGGTTGAGCAGCGTGCCCGGCACGGTCGCGGTCCGCTCGCGCAGCACCCCGGCGTGCGGGGCGGCGGCCACGAGCGGCGCGAACGCCCCCGCTGCCCCGCCGAAGCGCAGCGGCGCCTCGAACAGCGCCAGGGCGGACACCCGCTCGGGGTGCCGGGCGGCGAAGATCGCCGCGAAGGTGCCGCCCAGGGAATGCCCGGTCAGGGCGACCGCGTCCTGACCGCTCCGCGCTCGGACCTCGTCGACGCACCGCCCGACGAGCCCGCCCGCGACCTCGTCGAGCCCGAGGTGCCGGTCGCCCGGCCCGGGCCGCGTCCACTCGGCGAGGTGCACCCGCAGATCCGCCTCGAGGAAGCGGCGCACCGCGCTCGCGTGCGGCGCGAGGTCCCAGAGGTACGCGCGCTTGATGGGGGCGGGGACGACGAGCAGGGCGTCGCCGCCGGCCGGCCCGCCGTAGTCGCGCAGGCGCACGCCCGGCCACCGCCCCGCCTCCTCCCACGGCGCCTCGGTCGGGCCGAGCCCCAGCGCGTCGAGCGCTCGCCCCTGCAGCCGACGGACGCGATCGAGCTGATGGAAGGGACCCTCCACCCGGACGATCCTCCCCCAAACGGGCCCGGCGAGCACCACCCCGGCCCAAGTCGGCCTCAGACCGGCAGGCGCGCGGCGAGCTCGGCCTCGAGGGCCGCGGCGGCGGCCGGCACCGCCCGCTCGAGCTCGGCAACGAGCGGGACCGCCCTGTCGAGCTCCCCCGCCCTGGCGGCGGCCTCGACGTGGCCACAGAGCTCGCGCACCCGCTGCGCCCCGAGGGTGCCGCTCGAGCCCTTGAGGC
>JALYMR010000327.1 GCA_030773615.1 Actinomycetota bacterium | reverse complement strand
CAAGCCCCGTCGCGGCCCCGTCCGCCCGGCGTCCCGGGGCCGCGCGCTCAGCCCGTGTTGCGCATCCCCGCGGCGATGCCGTTCACGGTAAGCAGGAGCGCCCGGGCGACCGCGGGATCGGGCTCGCGGCCGGCCCCCCGGTCGGCGCGCAGGCGCTCCGTGAGGCTGACCTGGAGAAAGTGCAGGGGCGCGAGGTAGGCGTCGCGCACGGCGAGGGTGCGCTCGAGGACGGGGTTCGCCGCGAGCAGCCGCTCGTCGCCCGTGATGCGCAGCACCTCGGCCACCGTGAGCTCGAACTCGCCCCGGATCGTGTCGAACAGCGCGTGCAGCTCGGGGGGCGCCAGGCGACGCACGTACTGGCCCGCGATCTCCATGTCCGTCTTGGCCAGGGTCATGGCCACGTTGGAAAGGAAGTTGCCGAAGAAGTGCCAGCGCGCGTGCATCTCGCGCAGGTCGTCCCCCAGGCCCCCCTCGCGCGCGGCGGCCAGGCCCGTGCCCAGCCCGTACCACCCGGGAACGATCTGCCGCGACTGCGTCCAGCCGAAGACCCAGGGAATCGCCCGCAGGCCCTCGATCCCCGCGCCGGAGTCCGGTCGCCGCGAAGGACGCGAGCCGAAGTGGAGCTCGGCGAGGAGCTCGACCGGCGTGGAGGCGAGGTAGTAGGCGGGCAGGTCGGGGTCCTCGACGAGGGCGCGGTAGCGGCGGAAGGCGGGGCCCGACACGTGCCGCATCACGGCCGACCAGCGCGCGACGTCCTCGTCGGAGGAGCGCGGGCGCTTGTGCAGGATGGTCGACTCGACGACGGCGGCCAGGGTGAGCTCGAGGTTCTCGCGGGCGAGGGTGGGCAGGAGGTACTTGTCCGAGATCACCTCGCCCTGCTCCGTGAGCTTGATCTCGCCGTCGAGCGTGCCCCAGGGCTGGGCGAGGATGGCGTCGTGCGTCGGGCCGCCGCCGCGCCCGATCGTCCCGCCCCGGCCGTGGAACAGGCGCAGCCGGACCCCGTGGCGGCGCGCGACGTCGCGCAGGCCGCGCTGGCAGCGGTGGATCTCCCACTGGCTCGTCGCGACCCCCGCCGCCTTGTTCGAGTCGGAGTACCCGAGCATGACCTCCTGGACGTCGCCGCGCAGGGCGACGATCCGGCGGTAGCCGGGGTCCTCGAGCATCTGGGCCAGGACGCCCTCCGCCTCGCCGAGCTGGTCGATCGTCTCGAGCAGCGGCACGAAGCCGATCCGGGCCACGCCGGCGTGGACGTCGACGAGCCCGGCCTCGCGGGCGAGCAGGACGGCGGCGAGGACGTCGTCGGCCCCGCGGCACATGGAGATGACGTAGCTCTCGATGACGTCCGGGCCGAAGCGGTCCAGGGCGGTGCCGATCGCGGTGAAGGCGCCGAAGGTCCGCGCGCCCTCCGCGTCGAGCGGGGGCGGGGCCGGGGCGAGGGGCCGTCGCGAGCGCAGCTCGGCCTCGAGGAGCGCTCGCCGCTCGTCGCGCCCGAGCTCCGCGTACGGGCGGGGGTGCTCCCGGAGCCGGTCCACGAGCTGCGCGACCGCGTGGTGGTGCGCGTCGGCGTGCTCGCGCACGTCCATCGTGGCGAGGTGCAGGCCGAAGGCGGCGATCGTGCGCATGGCCCGCTCCAGGCGCCCGCGCGCGATGAGCTGCCCGCGGTGGGCGAGCAGCGACTCGTGCACGACGCCGAGGTCGGCGAGCAGCCCGTCCGGGCCGAGGAAGTCGCGCCCGGGCTCGTGGGCCCGGCCCTCGGCGAGCCGCGCGCGGGTGTGCAGGAGCTTCTGGCGCGTGCAGGTGAGCTTGAGCCGGTAGGGCTCCTCGGCGTTGAGCCGCTTGAAGCGCGGCTCGAGCTCGGGGAGCGCGTCGAGGTCGGCGGCCAGCGAGGCCTGCAGCGCGGGCGTGGCACCCGAGATCCGCACGGACGAGGAGAGGTCCTCGCGCAGCTCGTCGATGAGGTCGAGCGCGTCGCGGATGCCGTGCTCGTGCTGGAGCGACAGCACCTCGAGCGTCGTCTCGGCGTCCACGTGCGGGTTGCCGTCGCGGTCGCCACCGATCCAGGTCCCGAAGGTCAGCGGGCGCGCGTCGATGGGCACCTCCACGCCGAGGCGGTCGAGCTCGTCCGTGAGGGCCTCGAGCGTGTGGGGGACGGCGTCGTGGTGCAGCGCGTCGAAGTAGAAGACCGCGCTGCGCGCCTCGTCGACGACCTCCGGGCGCGCGACGCGCAGCTCGTCCGTTTGCCAGAGCAGGTCGACGAGCTCCTCGAGACGCCCGCGGACGCGCCGCTCGGCCACGGGGTCGGCGGGCAGGCCGTCGGGCCCCGTCGTGCGGTCCCACTCGTCGAGCAGGCTCGCGATGCGCCGCGTCTTCTCGAGCACGGTGCGCCGCGCGGCCTCCGTCGGGTGGGCGGTGAACACGGGGCGCAGGTGGCAGTGGCGCAGGTCCGCGGCCACCTCGCTCGGCTCGACCCCCGCGGCGGCCACGCGGTCGACCGCCTGCGACAGCCACGTCCCCCGCCGCGCGCGGATCGCGGTGAGCTCGCGGCCGCGGTGGACCTGCTCGGCGACGTTGGCCAGGTGGAAGTAGGTCGTGAACGCGCGCACGAGGCGGGTCGCGCTCGGCGCGTCGAGGTCGGCCAGCAGCGCGGCGGCGGCCCCCCGGTCGGTGCGGATGAGGCCCCGCACGCGCTCCACGAGCTCGAGGAGCTCCGGGCCCTCCTGGCGCTCGAGGGTGCGACCGAGCAGCCGCCCGAGCTCGCGGATGTCGCGGCGCAGGCCGGCCTGCGGGTCGGCGGCAAATTCGGTCGGGGTCGTCGTGGCCACGGTCCTCGCGAGCAGGCTATCCCGCCCCAGGACGCCCGCCGGTGGGCGCGTCGGCGCTCCGCTGTCTATGATCGGCCCCGTGAAGATCGCTATCCTCGGCGCCGGGGCCATCGGCGCGTACGTCGGCGCGGCCCTCGCCCGCGGCGGCGCCGACGTCCACCTCGTCGCCCGCGGCGCCAACCTCGAGGCGATGCACCGCGACGGCGTGCGCGTGCTCTCCCCCCGCGGCGACTTCTCCGCCCATCCGCCGGCGACGGACGACCCGAGCGAGATCGGCCCCGTCGACATCGTCTTCCTCGGCCTCAAGGCGAACCAGTACGCGACCGCCGGTCCGCTGCTCGCGCCCCTGTTGCACGAGGGCACGGGCGTCGTCGCCGCCCAGAACGGCATCCCCTGGTGGTACTTCCACCGGCTCGAGGGCCCCCACGAGGGCCGCCGGGTCGAGTCCGTGGACCCCGGGGGCAGCGTCTCGGCGGTCATCCCGCCCCATCGGGCGATCGGCTGCGTGGTCTACCCGGGCACGGAGCTCACCGCCCCCGGCGTCGTCCGGCACCTCGAGGGGACGCGCTTCCCCATCGGCGAGCCCGACGGCACGATGTCCGAGCGCTGCGAGCTCTTCAGCGAGGCGATGATCGCGGGCGGCCTGAAGTGCCCGGTCGAGGAGCGCATCCGCGACGAGATCTGGGTCAAGCTGATGGGCAACGCGGTGTTCAACCCGCTCAGCGTGCTCACGCGGGCCACCCTCGCGGGCATGTGCCGCAACCCGCGCACCCGCGAGCTCGCCGTGACGATGATGAACGAGGCGCTGCGCATCGCCACCGCGGTGGGCGCGCGGCCGAGCGTGTCCATCGCGCGGCGCATCGCCGGCGCCGAGCGCGTGGGCGAGCACAAGACCTCGACGCTGCAGGACCTCGAGGCGGGCAAGCCGCTCGAGCTCGCGGCGATCATCGACGCCGTGGTCGAGCTCGCCGACTTCACCGGCATCCCCGCGCCGGCCATGCGCGCCGTCGCCGCGGCCAGCGCGCTGCTCGCGGAGACCACCACGGGCTCGGCCAACGGCCGCCCGACGCCGGCGCCGGCCCCCACGCCGCAGGTCGCGCAGCGCGGCTGAGGACGAGCGGGCCCGTCGTCACTCGGCGGGCTTGACCTCGCGCTGGCGACGCGCGACGCCCCCGCGGACGGCCACGTCGGCGACCGCGCCCGCGATCGCCTCGACCACCCGGCGGTTGAACACGCTGGGGATGATGTAGTCCGCGTGCAGCTCGTCGTCGCTGATCACCCCCGCGAGGGCGCGGGCCGCCGCGAGCGTCATCTCCGGAGTGATCGTCGCCGCGCGCACGTCCAGCGCTCCGCGGAACACGCCCGGGAAGGCGAGGACGTTGTTGATCTGGGTTCGGGTAGTCCGAGCGGCCCGTGGCCATGATCGCGACGTCGTCGCGCAGCTCCTCGGGCCGGACCTCGGGCACCGGGTTGGCCATGGCGAAGACGATCCGACCGTCGGCCATCGTGCGCAGCGCGTCGGCCGAGACCGCCCCGCCGACCGACAGGCCGATGAGGACGTCGGCGCCCGCGAGCACGCGTCCGCGCTGGCGCGCTGACCCGCGGCGTTCGTGGGCGCGGCGAGCGACGCCCGCGTCGGGTCGAGGCCCGGGCGACCGGCGTACAGCGCGCCGTCGACGTCGCACACCACGAGGTCCCGAACGCCCTGGGCGAGCAGGATCTCGGTGCTGGCGACGCCGGCGCGCCCGCCCCGACGATCACGACCCGGACGGCGTCCGCGCGCTTGCCCACCATGCGCAGGGCGTTGAGCAGCGCGGCGAGGACGACGATCGCCGAGCCGTGCTGGTAGTCGTGGAAGACGGGGAAGTCGAGCTCCGCCCCGAGGCGGCGCTCGATCTCGAAGCACCGCGGCGCGCAGATGTCCTCGAGGTTGACGCCGCCGGAAGGCGGGCGCCGCCGCCCCCACGAACGCCACGATCTCGTCGACGTCCTTCGTGGCCAGGCACAGGGGGAAGGCGTCCACGCCCGCGTGGTGAGTGTCCATGCCTTCTGCGGGTCCTCGTGGATGGCGGTGCACACCCGGGCGACGCCCGGCGTGTAGGCCATGGAGAGGTCGTCGCGCGCGCTCACCGGCACCTTGGGCTGCACCTCGAGCTTGCCTCCGCGGTGCAGCAGGAACGTGCAATCCGAGACGCTGTCGACCGCCACGTCCCCGAGCGCGCGCACGGCGTCGACGACGAGCTCGCCGTGGGCCCCGTCGGCGCAGGAGACGGTGACGTCGCGGACCACGAGGCCGTCCTCGATGCGGACGAGGTCGATGGCGCCGAGGATCGCGCGGGCGCCGCCGATGGCCCCCGCGACGCGCGCGAAAGGAGCCCGGCCGCTGGGGCAGGCGGATGCGCAGCGTCAGGCTGTACGACGCCGAGGGATGGAGCGTGAGCGGGTCCCCGACGCGGTCCGCGCGCGGCACTCTAATCCGCCGGGCCCCACCCCGCCCGGTGGCGGCGCCGCGCCCGGCTAGAGCAGCGCGGTCGCCGCGGTGACGGCGCCGGCGACGAAGACGAGCCCGAGCGTGAGGCGACGGAAGCCGCGCTCGGGCAGGCGCGGGCCGAGCGCGGTCCCGGCCACGTTGCCGACGAGCGAGCCGGGCAGCCAGAGGGCGAACGCGGGCAGCGCGTCGTGCGCGAAGGCGCCCTCGACGAGCAGGAGGGCGAGGCCGATCGCGTTCGAGACGACGAAGTACACCGCGAGGTTGGCCTGGAAGGCGCGCGGCGAGGCGCGATCGCGCGCGAGCAGGAGCACGGGGGCGATGCCGTTGAGCGAGGTGGCCGCGCCCAGGAGGCCCCCGGCGAACCCGGCGGCGACCGGCGCGCCGGGGATCGGCGCCGGGG
>JALYMR010000326.1 GCA_030773615.1 Actinomycetota bacterium | reverse complement strand
CCGCTCGCTCCGCGCGGCCCGCCGCCTGCCCCCAGGCGGCGGCCAGCGTCCGCTCGCTCTGGGGCAGCCGCGCGGGGTTGGCCTGCACGACGATCGCCTTCTTGTTGCGGACGATGACCCGCCCCTGGCGGTCGACGATCTCGCCCCGGGGGGCCTGGATGCGCTCCTCGCGGACCTGGTTGCCCCGCGCCTCGGCGAGGTACTGGTCGCCCGAGAGCACCTGCAGGTACCACAGGCGGAAGAACACGATCCCGAACACGGCGAGCGCGATGCCGGCGAGCACGGCGACGCGCAGCGCGAGCTGCGGGGTGATGGCCGGGCGGCGGTCGCCGACGCGGTCGATCATCGCGTCGTGTCCAGCGGCGAGAGCCGCGTGAGGGTCGCCCGCCGCCGGCGCCGCCCCGGCTCCTCCGGGATGGCCGGCCGCAGCCAGCGGCGCACGAGCGCGTGCAGGGGCAGCGCGAGCAGCGCGTTGAGCACCATCGTGGCCAGCAGCTGGGGGACGAGCACGGCGCCGACGGGCGCCTCGACGTCGAGCAGGAACTCGATCAGCGTGTAGCCCGCGACGGTGGCGAAGGTGGCCAGCGCCCCGACGGCGAGGGGGACGAGCACGCCGTCGGCGCCCTGGGCCTCGGGCAGCCGCCCGCACCAGTAGCCCACGGCGAGCAGGATGAGCGAGGACAGGCCGAGCGTCTGCAGGAGCGCGACGTCGACCAGCAGGCCGAGCCCGAACCCGAACAGCGCCCCCGCCAGCGACCCGCAGAGCAGCCCCACGGCCATCACGACGAGCGGCGTGAGGTCCGGGGTCCCGCCGGCCACGGGCACCTGGGAGATGAAGGCGTGCTGGAGGACGACGACGAGCAGGCCCAGGGCGGCGAGGCGCGGCGCGAGGAGCCGGGGGGCCGCCGCGGTGGGCCGTGCTCCTCGCTCGGGGTGGCGGGCGAGCGTCACCGCTCCCCCGTGCGGGTGAGGATCTGGACGATCTCGAGCCGGCGCAGGTCGGCGTAGGGCCGCAGGTGGACCTCCTCCGTGTCCGACCCCGCGTCCTCGATGCGGGTGACCTCGCCGATGGGCAGGCCGGGCGGGAACAGGGACCCCAGCCGCTCGCCCCGCGGGTCGGTCCCCGCCGTGACGATGCGGTCCCCGCGGTCCAGGCGGCCCTCCCGGGGCAGGAAGTCGAGCACGAGGTCGCGCGGGTTGCCCGCGCTCGCCGGGCGCACGATGCCGGGCATCCCGCTCTGGTTGTCGCGGGCGGAGACGCGCGAGGTGTGGTCGGTGATGAGGGTCACGAAGGCCGAGCCCCGCGTCGTCGCCGTCACCGTCCCCGCGAGCCCCTCGGCGCTGATGACCGGCATGCCCCGCCGGACCCCGTCGCTCGCGCCGCGGTTGAGCTCGATCGTGGAGTACCACAGGCTCGGCGACTGGCCGATGACCCGCGCGCCGAGCGGGGCGTACTGCCCGAGGCCGAGCGCCTGGCCCATGCGCAGCAGCCCGCGCAGCTCCTGGTTCTGCCGGGCGGCCCCCTCGAAGCGCACGAGGTCGCCCCGCAGGCGGTCGCGCTCGGCCCGGACCCGCTCGAGCTGCCCGCGGGCCTCGAACGTCTCCCCGAACCAGCCCAGGAGGTCGCGCACGGGCTTGAGCGCGCGGCTCGCGCCCTCCTGCACCGGGTTGAGCACCTCGTTGAACCCGCGCTGCACGGAGGCCAGCGCGCCGGGGGTGCCGCCGAAGGAGACCGTGAGGAGGATCAGCGAGCCGGCGACGAGCAGCCCGAGGACCGCGCGCCGGCGCCGGACGATCTTGTCGTCGTGCACGGGCTGGGCTCCATCTCAGCGGGAGCGCGCAGGGCGCCGCCCCCTCGAGTTCTTGTTCGTGCGGTGGATGACCTCGAACTCCTCCAGCGAGCGCCCGGACCCCACCGCCACGCAGGTCAGCGGCGACTCCGCGAGGTGCGCGGGCATCTGCGTCTCCTCGCGCAGCCGCTCGTCGAGGCCGTGCAGGAGCGACCCGCCGCCCGCGAGCATGATCCCGCGGTCCATGATGTCCGAGCTGAGCTCGGGCGGCGTGCGGTCGAGCGTCTCCTTGACCGCCTCGATGATCTGGGAGACGGGCTCCTCGAGGGCCGCGCGGATCTCCTCCGAGGTGAGCACGGCGGTCTTCGGCAGCCCGGAGACCATGTCGCGCCCGCGGATCTCCGCCTGGACCTCCTCGTCCATGGGGAAGGCCGAGCCGATCTCGAGCTTGAGCTCCTCGGCCGTCTGCTGGCCGATGAGGAGCTTGTACTCGCGCTTGGCGTAGTTGATGATCGCCTCGTCGAGCTCGTCCCCGCCCAAGCGGATGGACTGGGACACGACGATCCCGCCGAGCGAGATCACCGCGACCTCGCTCGTCCCGCCGCCGATGTCGACGACCATGGAGCCCGTGGGCTCGCCGACGGGCAGGCCGGCGCCGATCGCGGCCGCCATGGGCTCCTCGATGAGGTAGGCCTGGCGGGCGCCCGCGGACAGCGCGGCCTCCTCCACCGCGCGCTTCTCCACCCCCGTCACCCCGGAGGGCACGCAGATGACCACCCGCGGGTGCGCCCACCGGTTCTGGTGCACCTTCTGGATGAAGTGGCGGAGCATCTCCTCCGTCACGTCGAAGTCGGCGATCACCCCGTCCTTCAGCGGGCGGATGGCCGAGATCGTGCCGGGGGTCCGGCCGAGCATGCGCTTGGCCTCGATGCCCACGGCGTGGACCTCGCCGCTGCGCGAGTCGATGGCGACCACGCTCGGCTCGGACAGCACGATGCCCCGCCCGCGGACGTAGACGAGCGTGTTCGCGGTGCCGAGGTCGACCGCCATGTCGCGACCACCGAAGCCGGTCAGGTAGCTGAAGAAGCCCATTGCGTGGGGGGAGAGGAGGCGCCGACCCACGGGGCTGGCGCGGCGCGAGTCTAGCGGTGGAGCAGGCCGGGCCAGAGCTCGAGGAGCGCGGCGACGGGCAGCCCGACGACGCAGGTGGGGTCGCCCTCGACGCGCCGCACGAGCGCCGCGCCGGCCTCCTGGATGGCGTAGCCGCCGGCCCGGCCCTCCCACTCCCGGCGCGCGAGGTACCAGTCCAGCGTCGCCTCGTCGAGCTCGCGGAAGGTCACCGCGGTGGTGGCCGTGACGGCCTCCAGGGCGCCGCCGCGCACGAGCGCGAGGCCGCTGACCACCTCGTGCGTGCGCCCGGCGAGGTGGCGCAGCGTGGCCCGGGCCTGGCCCTCGTCGGCCGGCTTGCCCCACACCCCAGCCTCCGTGACCACGACCGTGTCCACGCCGAGCACGGCCTCGCCCGCCACCGCGGTCGCCTTGCGCACCGCGTTCTCGCGCGCCACCTCGTGCGCGTCGCCCTGCACGATCTCGTGCACGTCGGGCGCTCGGACCTCGAAGGCGACGCCGAGCTGGCGCAGGATCGCGCGGCGCTGCGGCGAGCGGCTGGCCAGGACGAGGGGGGAGACCGGGCGGCCTACCGCCGCCCTCCCGGCCTCACAGCTCCGCCCCGGGCTTGCGAGGAGACCGCGGGGCTGTTCGCCACGTCACGCGGGGAAGAAGATGCCGGCCTCGCGCTCGGCCGACTCGGGCGAGTCCGACCCGTGGACCATGTTCTGGCCCACCTCGAGCGCGAGGTCGCCGCGGATGGAGCCCGGCGCGGCCTCGAGCGGGTTCGTCGCCCCGATGACCTGGCGGGCGGCGCGAACCGCCTCGTGACCCTCGAGCACGATGGCCACGAGCGGCCCCGACGTGATGAAGCTCACGAGCTCGCCGAAGAACGGCTTGCCCTCGTGCTCGGCGTAGTGGCGCCGGGCCGTGTCCTCGTCGAGGGTCGTGTGGCGCAGGGCGGCGATGCGCAGCCCCTTGCGCTCGAAGCGAGCGATGATCTCGCCGGTCAGGCCGCGCGCGAACGCGTCGGGCTTGACGAGGACGAGGGTGCGCTGCTCGGCCACGACTACTCCGCCACCGTGCGGTGCTCGACGGTCTGCTGCTCGACGGAGGCGCGGCGGCGGCGACGGGGCGCCGGGGTCACGCCCGGGATCGCCGCCTCGCAGTAGGGGCACAGCTTCCAGTCGGGGTCGAGCGGGCGCCGGCAGGTGTGGCAGCGGTCCTTGAGCTTGCGCAGGCAGCTCGGGCAGCGCACGAAGTCCTTCTCGACCTCGTACTCGCAGTGGGGGCACAGCTGGAAGTCGAGCTGGTGCAGCCGCGCCTCGGAGGCCTGCATCTCGAGCTCGCGCTCCCGCACGTCCTCGAGGTACTCCGGCGGGCGCACGATGGTGTAGACGACGGTCCCCACGAAGGGGAACAGGACGGACGCGGCGACCGCGCAGCCGATGAGCATGGGGTCCTCGATGCGCCGGCGGGCGTCGGCGAAGGTCCAGTACACGAGGGCCAGCCAGAGGACCGCGAGGAACAGGATCAGGAGGTTGAGGGCCAGGTTCAGGCCGTCGGATTCGATCCCGAGCACCGCGAGCACGGAGGGGGAGGCTACTGCGCGCACGTCGCCGGTGGTTTCGACGCGCTAGAGGAAGAGCCTTCCCAGGAGGTAGCCGAGCGCGAAGAACACGAGGATGACGAGGGCGACGATCGCCGCCACCGCCGCGATGAGGGCCAGGTCGAAGGGCCCCTCGCGGTTCACAGGGTGGCGCCCGGCGGTGCCCCGGGCGGGCGCAGGAGGTCCGCGACGAGGTAGATCGAGCCCGTGACCAGGACGACGCCGTCGGGCCCGGCGAGGGCGCGGGCACGGGCCAGCGCGGCGTGCGGCTCGGGCTCGGCCTCCACCGCCGCCCGCGGTCCGCCCTCGCGGGCCAGCGCGGCCAGGGCCCCGGCGGCCAGCGCGCGCGGGTTCGCGCTCGCGCAGGCCACGACGGCGTCGGACAGCGCAAGCAGGGGCGCGAGCATCGCCGCGGCGTCCTTGTCGTCGAGCACGCTGACCACGGCGACGAGGCGGCGGCCGGCCACGAACGCGGGCAGCGTCTCGGCGAGCGCGGCGACCCCCGCCGGGTTGTGGGCGCCGTCGAAGACGGTGACCGGCGCGCCGCCGACCACCTCGAAGCGCCCGGGGACGAGCGTGCTCGCCGCCGCCGCGGTCACCGCGGCCGGTTCGAGGGGACGGGCGTCTCCGAGCAGCGCCTGGGCCGCCGCCCGCGCGGTGGCCAGGTTGCGCCGCTGGAACGCGCCCCGGGCGAGCGGCTCGACCC
>JALYMR010000325.1 GCA_030773615.1 Actinomycetota bacterium | reverse complement strand
CGCGCAGGCCGGCCGGCGGGTTGGGCGCCTGGTGCTCGCCGCCCCCGCCGGCCCGCTGCGGTCCTTCGCGCCCCAGCCGCTCGTCCCCGGGGCCGCGATGGCCGTCGCCTACGCCACCGGGGACATCCGCCTGGGGGCGATCGGGACGGTGACGTACCGCGACGGCGACCGTGTGTGGGGCTTCGGGCACCCGCTCGACGGCGCCGGCCGCCGGGCGCTGCTGCTCCAGGACGCCTACGTGTTCCGGGTCGTGAACAACCCCATCGCGGCGCCGGACCTGGGCACCTACAAGCTCGCGGCCCCCGGCCACGACCTGGGGACGCTGTCCAACGACGCCCTCTCCGCGGTCGTCGGCCGCGTCGGACCGCTGCCCTCGACCGTCCCCGTCCGCGCCCGGGTCACCGACGAGGACACGGGGACGACCCGGACCACCGCGCTGCGGGTCGCCGACGAGGTCGCCGTCGGTCACCCCAACCTGCCCTTCATCGCCCCCCTCGCGGTCCTGCAGGGCACGGTGAACGCGCTGCACGCCCTGCCGCCGAACCTCTCCGGCACCCTCTGCGCGCGCATCACCCTGCGCGAGCGCCGGGCGCCCCTCGGCTACTGCAACCGCTACGCGAGCCCGTCGGGCGGCTTCGAGGGCGAGGCCGACGGCAACGGGGTGCTCGCCGCCGCCTACGACCTGCTCGGCGCGCTCGACCTCGTCGACCGCTTCGATCGCAGGGCGCTCCACGTCCGCCGGGTCGAGGCCCACCTGCGCCTGCGTCGGCAGGGAACGCTGCTCCTGCGCGCGGCCTCCCTGCCCCGGAGGGTCCGGCCGGGCCAGCGCGTCCAGGTGCGCCTGCGCGTCCAGCGGCCCCGGGCGGAGCACCGGACGATCAGCGTGCCGTGGCGGGTGCCCCGAGGCCTGCGCCGGGGCGCCCGCACCCTCACCGTCCGCGGGCTGCTGCCCCAGGAGGACCGCGACCTGGTCGGCCGGATGAGCGAGGAGCTCGGACCGGAGTCGGCGGGGGGCCACGGCGGACCCCGCACCCTCCGCGAGCTCGCGCGCCGGGTGCGGTCGTTCGGCGCCTGGGACGGGCTCGTGGTTCGCTTCGGCGACGAGCGGCGCCGGCTGTACCGCGACCCGGCCTTCCGGATCACCGGCCGGGCCACGATGCGGGTACGGGTCGTCGCGCCGCGGCGTCCCGGACGCCGCCCGGGGGCCTAGCCTGGGCGGCTCCCCTCCCCCGTGCCGGGGAAGTCGTCCTCCGTCTCGAGCTGCTCCTCGCGCACCTGGGCGGACTGGAAGTGGTCGGCCTCGCCGTAGTTGTCGGCGGTCATCATCGCCTCGACGCTCTCGTCGACGCTCTGCTCGCGATCGACCCAGGGCGACGGCCCCTTCGGGTTCGTCGCGCGCTCCTCGAGCATGGCCTCGGCCTGCTCGAAGCCCTCGGCGTCGCCGCCGCCGGCCTCGTACACCGGCCCGAAGGCGGGATCGCCCAGCTCGCCGAAGCGGTCGGGGTCGGCCTCGAGCGGGTCCAGGCCCGGCTGGCCGCCGATCGCCCGCGCCTCCGCGGCCGCGGCTTCCTCTTCCTCGCGGACGAGGGGGTCGTCTCGTTCCATGGCCCCCGGCATGCCCGACGGGCGGGCCGCTCAATCGAAGCGGAAGTGGGTGCCCGGGGGCTCGGGCGCGGCGGCGTCGGCCCGGCCGACGGCCTCCGCGAGCGTGCTCGCGAAGGTGGCGCCGCTCGCGCCGATGAGGCGCGAGAGCTCCTCGACGGGCGTGGGCTCGGGCCGCACCCCGTTCGCGTAGTCCGTGGCGTAGCCCACGAGCGCGTAGGGCAGCTCGGCCTCCCCGCACAGGACGGCCTCGGGCCCGCCGGTCTGGCTCACGGCGGTGACGCCCACGGCGCGCAGGGTCCGGATCTCGGCCTTCGTGTTGAACCGGGGCCCGTCGACGTGGCCGTAGCAGCCGCCGTCGCGGACCTCGTGACCGGCGGCCCGGGCGCCGGCCAGCAGCGCCTCGCGCAGCGGCGCGGAGAAGGGACCGTCGAAGATCCAGTGTCCCCGCCCGCGCGCGCCCGGCTGCGCGTGCAGGGTGCAGGCGCTGCCGTCAGGCAGCCGGTTGGCCAGGAAGTGCAGGTCGTCGAAGACGACGAGGGTGCCGAGCGCGAGATCGGGGTCGAGCGCGCCGCAGACCGTGACGCCGAGCACGCCGCGCGCGCCCCGGGCACGCAGGGCGAGCACGTTGGCCTGGTGCGTGACCTGGTGGGAGAGCCGCTCGTGCCCCGCCCGGTGACGCGACACGTGGAGCACCTCGACCCCGGCGAAGCGCCCGGCGGTCACGGGCGCGGGGCCGAAGGGGGTGTCGACCTCCTCCGTCCCCTGGGCCTCGAGGCCCGGCAGCGCGTACGTCCCCGAGCCGGTGATGATCCCGATCGCCAAGGCGGCGGGATCGTAGGGCAGGGCGACGAGCGGGGGCCTACGGAGCGGGAGCGGGGGCGGGCTCCAGGGCGGGCGCGGGCTCCGGGGCGGGCGCGGGCTCCGGGGCCGGAACCGGGGCGGGCTCCGGGGC
>JALYMR010000324.1 GCA_030773615.1 Actinomycetota bacterium | reverse complement strand
GGCCAGCGCGAGCCGGGCGGCGAGGCCGGCCGGCGTCCGCGCGTTGCAGGCCACCTCCGTCCCCGCCCAGCGCACGGCTTGGCGCTCCCGGGCCCCCTGCACCTCGGTGCGCAGCAGGGCGGACGAGGTGACGGGTGGCGCCGCCAGCTCCTCGGCGCCGGGCCGGCCGACGTGGACCACGAGGTCCAGGCGGTCGAGCAGCGGCCCGGTGAGACGGCGCCGGTGGCGGGCCAGGTCCGCCTCGGTGCAGCGACAGCGCGGCTGGGCGCCGTGGCCGCACGGGCAGGGGTTCGTGGCCGCGGCGAGCATGAAGCGGGTGGGGAACACAAGGCTGCGCTGGCCGCGCACGACGGTGACCCGGCCGTCCTCGAGCGGCTGGCGCAGGGCCTCGAGGCTCGCGCGGGAGAACTCGGAGAGCTCGTCGAGGAAGAGGACGCCGTGGTGGGCGAGGCTGGCCTCACCCGGCGTAGGCACGCTGCCGCCGCCCACCAGGCCGGCCGCCGAGATCGTGTGGTGCGGCGCGCGGAACGGGCGCTCGACGACGAGACCCGGCCCGCGGCCTCTCCCCGCGACGCCGTGGATGCGCGTGACCTCGATGGCCTCCTCGCGGCTGAGCGCCGGGAGGATGGAGGGCAGGCGCCGCGCGAGCATGGTCTTCCCCGTCCCCGGAGGACCCGAGAGCAGGACGTTGTGGCCGCCGGCGGCGGCGATGGCCAGGGCACGGATGGGCTCGGCGTGCCCGCGGACGTCGGCCAGGTCCGCCCCGTCCGCGGGGGGAGCGGCGGTGATCGCTCGGGCGGGCAGCGCGGGGGGTCGCTCCCCGCGCAGCACCGCGGCGACCTCGCGCAGGTGCTCGACCCCGGCCACGACGAGTCCGTCGACGAGCGCCGCCTCCGCCGCGCACCCGGCGGGCACGACGAGCCCGTGGAGGCCCGCGGCGCGCGCACCCTCGGCGACGGTCAGCGCGCCGCGGCACGGGCGCAGCTCACCTCCGAGCGACAGCTCGCCGAACACCGCCCAGCGCTCAAGCCCGTCGAGCGGCAGCTGCTCGCTCGCGGCCAGCACGCCGCAGGCCGTGGCCAGGTCGAACCCGGGCCCCACCTTGCGCACGTGCGCGGGTGCGAGGTTGACGGTGACCCGCCGGGCAGGGAAGGCGAAGCCCGCGTTGAGGATGGCCGCGTGGACGCGCTCGCGCGACTCCCGGACGGCGGCATCGCCGCAGCCCACGATGGTGAAGGCGGGCAGGCCCGTCCGCAGGTCGACCTCGACGCTGACCCGCAGGGGCGCGATCCCGTCGAGAGCGAACGTGGTGACCCGGGCGAGCACGGGGCGGACGCTACGGAGCGCTCTGTCACGGCGGACGCCCGCTCTGTCACGAGCCGCGCGCCTGCTCCCCCGCGACGAGCCTGCTTCGCCGCGCGGCGCGCGGGCACCCCGCACCGCCGGTGCGGGCCCGCCGGGGGGGCCGCACGACTGGGAGCAGATGGGAGCGCATGTGCTCCCATCTGCTCCCACCGGGCAGGGACAGGGCCGGCGCGAGGGGACGCGGTTCGCCGTCAGCGCGTGCGCGTCTCACAACAGAGCGGTGCTGTTCCGCGCGCCGCGACCCGGTGAGATGCCAGGCGTGTCCACCAGCCCCCGCCAGCGCCTCGGACGCCTGGGCGAGCAGCTCGCCCTCGAGCACCTCGAGCGCATGGGCTTCGCGCTCGTCGCCCGCAACCACCGCACGCGCTGGGGCGAGCTCGACCTCGTCGTCTGCGACGGCGAGACCCTCGTCTTCGTCGAGGTCAAGACCCGACGGTCGCCCGGTCGCGCCGGCGGGGCGCTCGACGCCTTCACCCCTGACAAGCGGGCTCGGGTGCGGGCGATGACGCGCGCGTGGCTGGCCGAGGTCCCCGAGCGGCCGCGCGCACGCGAGCTGCGCCTCGATGCGATCGCCGTCACGGTCGACCCGCGCGGCGGCCTCGTGCGCCTCGACCACCTCGAGGGCGCGCTATGAGACGGCATGGGCGCCGCGCCCTAGCGCACCAGTCCCGCGTAGGCCGCGCTCTGGAACGAGAGGCGATGCAGGGGGGACACGCCGAGGCGCCGGATCGCGTCGCGGTGCTCGGGCGTGGAGTAGCCGACGTGGCTCGCGAAGTCCCACCCCGGGTGCTCCCTGTCAGCCCGGCGCATGTAGCGGTCGCGGGTGACCTTCGCGACGATGGAGGCCGCCGCGATCGCGGCGCTGCGGCAGTCGCCGTCGACCACGGCCCGTCGCTGCGTGCCCTCCAGGCCGAGGTCGCCGAGCGCGAAGCCGTCGGACAGGCAGATGCACCCAGGCCGCGCCACCCGGCGCAGGGCGGCGCGCAGGGCCTCCAGGTTCGTGCGATGGAGCCCGCGCTCGTCGATCCCGCGGGCGCTGCGCGACACCACGGCCACCGTCGTGGCGGTGCGCAGGACGATGGGGAAGAGCGCCTCGCGCGCCTGCTCGTCGTGCTGCTTCGAGTCGTTCAGCGCCCGCAGGGCGCCGCGCTGACGGGCCGTCAGCGACTCGCAGTCGAAGAGCACGGCGGCGGCCACGAGGGGACCGGCGAGGCAGCCCCGGCCAGCTTCGTCGGCGCCCGCGACCCAGCGGAAGCCGAGCCGCCGGTCGAAGGCGAAGAGCTTCGCCCCCGGTGACCAGCGCCGCGGCGGCGGGTCAGAGGAGGCCGATGCGCTTCGGCGGCCAGTACGTGGCGAAGGCGCCGCCGATGATCCAGTCGCGCGGGACCGGCCCCCAGAAGCGGCTGTCGTCAGAGGCTCCACGGTTGTCGCCCATCATGAAGTAGTGACCGGCGGGGACCCTGATCTCCTGCGGGAAGTCGCACTCGGCGCCGGGCCCGCACGGCTCGGTGAACGGCTCGCGCTGGCGGCGGCCGTTGAGGATGACGCGTCCGTCGACGATGCGCAGGCGGTCGCCCGGACCGGCCACGATGCGCTTGATGAAGTTCACGTCGGCGCGGCCGCCCGCGGGACGGGCGCACGCCTCCCCCTCGTCCTGGTCGACGCCGCACTGGTTCGTGTCCGAGCCGGCCGGTGGGTGGAAGACGGTGACGTCACCGACCTCGGGCTCCCCGCCGAGGCGGGTCTCGAGCCGGTTGACGAGCACGCGCTGGCCGATCTCCAGGGTCGGCACCATGGACTCCGAGGGGATCCGGTACGGCTTGACCAGGAAGGCCTGGATGCCGAGGGCGAGCCCGAGGGCGACGGCGACGATGACGACGAGCTCGACGAGTGAGCTCGAGCCCGTCTTGGTGCGCGTGCTCACCGCGACTCGACGTCGGCGGCGGGCGCCTCCGCGGCTGCCGTCTCCGGCGCACGCTCCTCGGTGACGACCGCCTCGCCCGCCGTCTCCTCCGGGCCGGCGCCGTCGCCGTCGACGGGCTGGGCGTCGGCGTCCGCGGCGGTCGCCGCCGCGGCCGGCGAGACGATCTGGGCGGGAGGATCCTCGCGACGGCCCACTGGCACGCCCTTCTCGGGGCCCGTGTAGCGGCGCTCGCGCACGCGAGCCGCCTTGCCGACGCGGTCGCGCAGGTAGTAGAGCTTGGCGCGCCGGACGTCGCCGCGCGCGGCGACCTCGATGCGCTCGATCTTCGGGGAGTGGACCGGGAAGGTCCGCTCGACGCCGACGCCGAACGACTGCTTGCGCACGGTGAACGTCTCGCGCACGCCGTGGCCCTGGCGCTTGATGACGACGCCCTCGAAGACCTGGGTGCGCCGCCGCGTGCCCTCGATGACCTGGAAGTGCACGCGGACGCGGTCGCCGGCCTGGAACTGGGGGATCGTGCGCAGCTGAGCGCGCTCGAGGGTGTCGATGAGGGTGCTCATGGAGGTGGGCGCCCGCAAGCGGCGGACACCTCCGCGGGGCGACGACGGATGGTAGCGGCCGAACGCGGCTACGGCCCCGCTGCCCCGCGCTCCCGGGAGCGGGCGCGCCGCCAGCGGCGGATTTCGTCGTGGTGGCCCGAGAGGAGGACCTCGGGCACGCGCCAGCCGCGGTGGTCGGCGGGGCGCGTGTAGTGCGGGTACTCCGGGTCGCCGCCCAGGGCGGGCGAGAAGGACTCCTCGAGCGAGGACTCGGCGTGGCCGAGGGTGCCCGGCAGCTTGCGCAGCACCGCGTCGGCGACGACCATCGCCGCGAGCTCGCCGCCCGACAGCACATAGCGCCCGACGCTGAGCGTGTCGGAGGCGAAGTGCTGCACGATGCGCTCGTCGAAGCCCTCGTAGCGCCCGCAGAGCAGGGTGAGCGCGGGTTCGGCCGCGAGCTCGTCGACGTAGGCGTCGTCGAGCAGGCGCCCGCCGGGGATGAGCGCGATGACCCGCCGCTGCGCGCGCAGCTCGACGGGGTCCACCCCGTAGTGCGCGCGCAGCGCGGCGTCCATGACGTCCACGCGCAGGACCATGCCGGCCCCGCCCCCGAAGGGGGTGTCGTCGACCTGGCCCCCGGTCAGGGGGGTGTGCGGCCGTGGATCGAGCGTGCGCAAGTCGTGGCCGCGTGCCGCGGCGTTGCGCACGTGGCGCTGCTCGCGAAACCAGTCGAACCAGCGGGGGAAGAGGGTGACGACGTCGAGCTGCAGGGCGTCAGACCCCGAGGAAGCGGGCGTCGACGTCGACGACGCCCCCGGCCACGTCGACGCGCCGCACCGCGTCGCGCACGAGGGGCACGAGGACCTCCGTGTCGAGCTCGAGGGCCTCGCACGAGGGCAGCTCGAGCAGGCGCCGCACGCTGCCGAGCGGCCGCTCCCCGTCGACCACGCGCAGCCCCTCGAGGTCCTCGGCCCAGAACTCGTCGGCGTCGAGCGGCGGGGCCGCGTGGCGGGCCACCCGCAGCTCCGCGCCCCGCAGGCGCTCGACCGCGTCCCGGTCGGCGACCCCGTCCACCCGGAGGATCACGCGCTCGTCCGTCCCCGACCGGCGCACGATCTCGCGCTCGTCGGCGCCCACGCACAGCGCCACGCCGAGGCGCAGGAGCGCCGGGCGCGGCCGGGTCACCACGAACGAGCCGTCGAGCCCGTGCGCGCGCCCGACGCGGCCGGCGTGCAGGAACCCGCTCACTCCACGATGTCGACGAGCACCCGGCGCCCGTCGCGCACCGCGGCGGCCTTCACCACCGTGCGCAGCGCGTTCGCCGTCCGTCCCCCGCGGCCGATGACCTTGCCGTAGTCCGCGTCGGCCACGGCCAGCTCGAGCACGACCGTGCCGTCGTCCTCCTCGAACTGCTCGACGGCCACCCGCTCGGGCTCGTCGACGAGCCCCCGCGCGAGCTCCACCAGGAGAGCGCGCGCCGCGTCGGGCATCAGCGGTCCGTGGGGCGCACCCGCGTGCGGGCCACGACTACCGGATGCCCTGGATGCGCAGCAGCTTGCGGACCTGGTCGGACGGCTGGGCGCCGCGCTCGAGCCAGTGCCGGGCCCGGGTCTCGTCGATGCGGATCGTCGACGGCTCGGTCTGGGCGTTGTAGTGACCGATGGTCTCGATCACGCGACCGTCGCGCTTCGAGCGCTGGTCGGCGACGACCACCCGCCAGACGGGGTCCTTGCGCGCGCCGATGCGGGTGAGCCTGAGCCGGACTGCCATGGTCGGCGAGACTAGCGGGCCTGCCGCATGAGCGACTGGAGGTCGGGCATGCGCCCCTTGCCGACCTGCTTCATGAGCTTCTGCATCTGGCCGAACTGCTTGACGAGGTGGTTCACCTGCTGGACCGAGGTGCCCGACCCCTTCGCGATGCGCAGGCGGCGCGAGCCCTTGATGAGCTCGGGGCGCCGCCGCTCCTGACCGGTCATGGAGAGCACGATGGCCTCCACCCGGTCGAGCTCGCGCTCGTCGACCTTCACGCCGCGCAGCTGGGCGCCCATGCCGGGGATCATCCCGAGCAGGTTCGTCAGCGGGCCCATGCGCCGCATCATCCTCATCTGGGAGAGGAAGTCCTCGAGGGTGAACTCGTTGCGCCGCAGCTTGCGCTCGAGCTCGCGCGCCTCGTCCTCGTCGAGCTGCTTCTCGGCGCGCTCGATGAACGACATGACGTCGCCCATCCCGAGGATGCGCTGGGCCATGCGGTCGGGGTGGAAGCGCTCGAAGTCCCCGAGCTTCTCACCGGTGGAGGCGAAGACGATGGGCCGACCCGTGACCGCCTTGACCGACAGCGCCGCGCCGCCGCGGGCGTCGCCGTCGAGCTTCGTCATGATCACGCCGTCGAACTGAACAGCCTCGGCGAACTGCTCGGCGACGTTCACCGCGTCCTGCCCGGTCATGGCGTCCACGACGAGCAGGACGTCCGTCGGGCGCACCGCGCTCCGGATGTCCTTGAGCTCCTGCATGAGGCGCTCGTCGACGTGCAGGCGGCCGGCGGTGTCGACGATGAGGACGTCCTTGCCGTCCATCTTCGCGCGGTCGAGCGCCCAGCGGGCGATGTCGACCGGGTCGCGGTCCGTGCCCTGCTCGTAGACCGTCGCGCCGGCCTGGCCCGCGACCTTCACGAGCTGATCGACGGCGGCGGGGCGGTACACGTCGCAGGCCGCCACGGCGACGGCCGAGCCCTGCTCCTCGCGCAGGTGGTGGGCGAGCTTCGCGGTCGCCGTGGTCTTGCCCGACCCCTGGAGGCCGGCCATGAGCACCACGGTGGGCGGCCGCGGCGCGAAGGTCAGGCCCGCAGCGGCGCCGCCCATGAGGTCGGCGAGCTCCTCGTGGACGATCTTGACCACCTGCTGGCCCGGGTTGAGCTGACCGAGCACGTCGGTGCCCAGCGCGCGCTCCTTGACCCGGTTCGTGAAGCCCCGGACCACCTTGAAGTTCACGTCGGCCTCGAGCAGCGCGAGGCGGATCTCGCGCATGGCCGCATTGACGTCGGCCTCGGTCAGGGTGCCGCGCTGGCGGACGTCGGAGAGGGTGGCCTGGAGCTTCTCGGCGAGGGCGTCGAACACGGTCGTCCAAGCGTAGGGCCCGGGGCTACCGCGCGCGGCGGATGAGGGTCACCCCGTCGCGCACCGTGAGCATGACCTGCACCGTGCGCGGGTCGGCGGCGACGTGGGCGTTGAAGGCCGCAAGCGTCGCCGCGCGCGCGTCTGGCCGCTCGTCCGCGACGTCGCCGCCGCTGAGGGTGTTGTCGGCGACGATGACCCCGCGCTCGGCGAGCTTGGGGACGACTGCCTCGTAGTAGGCGACGTAGCGCGGCTTGTCCGCGTCGATGAACACGAGGTCGAACGGGCCCTCGAGCGCGGCGATCGCGGCCAGCGCGTCCCCGCGGCGGACCTCGACGCGCCCCGCCTGGCCCGCGGCCGCGATGTGGCGCTCGGCGAAGTCCGCGTGCTCGTCGTCGAGCTCGCAGGTCACGATCCGCCCGTCGGGCGGCAGCGCCTCGGCCATGGCCAGGGCGCTGTAGCCCGAGAAGGTGCCGAGCTCGAGCACGAGCCGCGGCCGGGCGAGGAAGACGAGCGTCTCGAGCAGCCGCGCCTCGACCGGGCCGGAGAGCATGATGGGGAGGTTGAGGCTCGCCCGCGTCGCCTGGGCGAGCTCGCGCAGGTGCGCCGCGGGCGGCGTGGAGTGCGCCTCGACGTAGGCCTCGACCCTCGCGGACACGAGGCCGCCAACGCTCACCCGGCGGGCGGGTCGAGCCGGTGGGCTGCGATCCCGTTCGCGCCGTCGACCCCGGCCGCGCCGTCGCGGGGCGGGGACGCCTCACCCATGACGCGCCCCAGCGCGCCGCCCAGCCCGCCCAGGGCCTGGCTGAACTCCGAGGGGATGACGAAGATCTTGTTCGCCTGGCCCTCCGCGAGCTTCGGGAGCATCTGGAGGTACTGGTAGGAGAGCAAGCCCTGGTCGGGCCCGCCCTCGTGGATCGCGTGGAACACGGTGTCGATCGCCTTCGCCTCGCCCTCGGCGCGCAGGATCGCCGACGTCTTCGCGCCCTCGGCCTTGAGCACCGCCGACTGCTTCTCGCCCTCGGCGGTGAGGATCTGCGACTGCTTGACGCCCTCGGCGGTGAGGATCGCGGCCCGTCGGTCGCGCTCGGCGCGCATCTGCTTCTCCATGGCCTCCTGGATGGAGGACGGCGGATCGATCGACTTGATCTCGACCGCGTTGATGCGGATGCCCCACTTGCCCGTCGCGTCGTCGAGCACCAGGCGCAGCTGGCGGTTGACGTTCTCGCGGCTCGTAAGCGTCTCCTCGAGCGTCATCCCGCCGATGACGTTGCGCAGCGTGGTGATCGTGTACTGCTCGATGGCCTGGAGGGGGTTGGCCACCTCGTAGGTCACCGCCTTCGGGTCGGTCACCGTGTAGTAGAGGACGGTGTCGATGTGCACCGTCACGTTGTCGGACGTGATGACGGGCTGGGGCTTGAAGGTCACGACCTGCTCGCGCAGGTCGATGAGCGGCCGCACCCGGTCGATGAACGGGATGACGATCGCGAGGCCCGGGGTGAGCGTGCGCTGGTAGCGCCCGAGGCGCTCCACGACGCCCGCGCGGGCCTGGGGGATGATGCGGATCGTCCGCGCGGCGAGGAACAGCGCGAAGACCGCGAGGACGACGAGGACGATGAGCCCGGCCATGGTCTCTCCCTAGGTTTCGGTGACGAGCGCCGTGGCGCCCCTGATCTCCAGCACGTGGACGCGCCGCCCCACGTCGATGGCCGCGTCACCCTCGAGGGTGCGCGCGGACCACACCTCGCCGTTGAGGCGCACGGAGCCGGCCTGCTCGTCGACGGGCGCGACGACCGTGGCCGTCTGCCCCACGAGGGCGGCGGCCCCCGTGCGGGTGGCGGCGGGCGCGCGCAGGTGGCGCCGGGCGACGGGCCGCACGACGAGCAGCGCGAGCGCGGAGGCGACGAGGAACGTCGCGAGCTCGACGGCGGTGGCGTCGAGCAGCGCGGCCACGGCGGTGGCGACGAGGGCGCCGACGGCGAACGGTCCGAGGAAGAAGCTCAAGGTGAGCACCTCTCCCACCGCGAAGGCCATCGCGATGACGGCCCAGATCACCCAGCTGTCCATCTCGTCCGAGACGGAGTCTAGATCAGGTCAGCAGCGCGCGGGCGAAGTCGTCCGGGTCGAACGGGCGGAGGTCCTCGAGCGCCTCGCCCACCCCGATGAGCTTCACCGGGAGCCCGAGCTCGGCGGCGATGGCCAGGGCGATGCCGCCCTTCGCGGTGCCGTCGAGCTTCGTGAGGACGACGCCGGTCACGGGCACGACCTCCGAGAAGAGCTTGGCCTGCCGCAGGCCGTTCTGGCCCGTGGTGGCGTCGACGGTGAGCAGCGTCTCGTGGGGCGCGTCGGCGAGCTGCTTGCCCACGACGCGGCGCACCTTGCCGAGCTCGGCCATGAGCCCCTCCTGCGTGTGCAGCCGCCCCGCGGTGTCGACGATGACCACGTCAAAGCCCCGCTCGCGGCCCTGGCGGACCGCCTCGAAGGCGACGGACCCGGGGTCTGAGCCCTCCGGCCCCGTCACAATCTCGCAGCCCGCCCGCCGCGCCCACACCTCGAGCTGCTCGACCGCGGCCGCGCGGAAGGTGTCGGCCGCGCCGAGCAGGACGGAGCGCCCGAGCTCGCGCTGCAGGTGCCAGGCGAGTTTGCCGATCGTCGTCGTCTTGCCCGTGCCGTTGACGCCGACGACCATGATCACCGTGGGCTCGCGGCGCAGGTCGATGCGCCCGTCGTCCTCCTCACGGGGCCGGGCGATGTCGGCCAGGAGCTCCTGGAGGCGCCCGCTCAGCGCCTCGCCGCCCTCCAGGCCCCCGCTCAGCGCCTCCTCCTCGAGGTCGCCGACCACCTTCGAGGTCGTCGTGGCGCCGACGTCGGCCATGATCAACGCCTCCTCGAGGCGAAGCCAGGTCTCCTCGTCGATGTCGCCCTCGAAGAGGGTCGCCTGGATCTCGGCCCCCAGGGCCTCGCGGGTCTTGCGCAGGTTGTCGCGCAGGCGCCGGAAGAAGCCGCCCCCGCGCGCCCCCTCGGGCTCGGCCTCGGGGACCGGCGCCGCGCCGTCGAGGATGAAGAGGTCGCGCCAGTCGCGGGGCATGCCCGGGCGACGGTAGCGAGGGCCGGTGCGCGAGGATGCCCCCGTGCTGCTGCCCGAGGGCTTCGCGGTCGGCCACTGGACGGAGCCCCGGGCCTGCACGGGGTGCACCGTCGTGCTCGCCCCGGAGGGGGTCGTCGCCGCCGGCGAGGTGCGCGGCGGCGGGCCGGGCACCCGCGAGAGCGACCTGCTCTCCCCCGCGACGGCCGCGCGCTCCGTGCAGGCCGTGCTGCTCACGGGCGGCAGCGCGTTCGGCCTCGCGGCCGCCGACGGCGTCGCGCGCTGGCTCGTCGCGCGCGGCCGCGGCTACCTCACGCGCCCGGGGATCCTCGTGCCCCTCGTCCCCGCCGCCGTCGTCTACGACCTGCCCCTGGGCGACCCCGAGGTGCGCCCGGGCCCGGAGGAGGGCGCGGCGGCCTGCGAGGCGGCCCGCGGCGAGGTCGCCCGGGGCAGCGTCGGCGCCGGGACGGGCTGCACCGTCGGCAAGCTGCTCGGCCCCGACGGGTGGACGAAGGGCGGCGTGGGCGCCGCGGTCGAGCGGGTGGGCGACGCGACCGTGGTCGCGCTGGCCGTCGTCAACGCGTTCGGCGACGTGCTCGCCGAGGACGGCAGCGTCCTGGCCGGGCCCTGGCGCGACGGCGGCTACGTCCCCAGCGCCCAGCTCCTGCGCGAGGGCGTCGTGGCGGGCTTCGGCCCCCGCGAGGCCACGACGCTCGCCTGCGTCATCACCGACGCGCGGCTGGACAAGGTCGGCGCCTGGCTCGTGGCCCGGGCGGGCAGCGCCGGGGTGGCCCGGGCGGTCGACCCCGCCGCGACCGGCGTGGACGGCGACGTCGTCGTCTGCCTGGCCAGCGGCCGCCACGAGGCCGAGCCGCTCGCGCTGCAGGCGCTCGCGGCCCACGCGGTGAGCGCCGCGATCCGCGACGCGGTGCGCAGCGCGACGGGCGCCCCCGGCTGCCCGTCGGTCGCCGCGCGCGGCTAGGTGTAGTTCCTGACCACGTTGTTCGGCTCGTGAGGTAGAGCCATCCGGTGCCCCTTGGAGGCTGAGAGGTGCTCAAGCCGTCTCAGTCCCAAGGAGGACACCGGATGAAGGTTCACGCTAACGCGCCGCTCGGCCCGAAGGGGCGCCTGACGATGGTTCTGCGCGTCATCGAGCACGGATGGTCGCTCACGGAGGCGGCCGAGGCCGCCGGA
>JALYMR010000323.1 GCA_030773615.1 Actinomycetota bacterium | reverse complement strand
GCGAGGGCTGCGCGGGCGGCGGCGAGGTCGGCGTCGGGGCGACGCTCGAGGACGGCGCGCCGGCGCACTCCGCGCACATGAAGGGCGAGTCGAAGGTG
Organism: Actinomycetota bacterium; assembly: GCA_030773615.1. Lineage (GTDB taxonomy): Bacteria > Actinomycetota > Thermoleophilia > Solirubrobacterales > Solirubrobacteraceae > JALYMR01. The sequence continues at coordinate 2,043 of JALYMR010000323.1, read as the reverse complement.
TTCCAGCGGGTGGCGAGGTAGCTGCCGGGCGCCGGCGCGGCGTTGAAGTAGTCGTTGCGACCGCAGTCCCACTCCATCGCGCCGCACACGGCAAGCATCGCGTTGCGCGGGCCGCCGTCGGCGTAGCACATGATGTCTCGCTCGTCGACGCAGTGCCCGGCGCCCGTCGTGTTCGGGGAGCTTGTCTGCACCGCGCCCAGCGTGTGGCCGATCTCGTGCGCGATCGTGCGGGTGCGCCCGGCGAGGAAGTCGGCCCGGTCGGCGCGGCCGAAGGCGAAGGCCCAGTAGCCGCCGCGCTTCGCGCCGACGTTCGTGGCCGCCGGGCGGTCGTCGGAAGGGAAGTCGGCGATGCCGGCCACGCCGTCGTTTGCGTACAGGTGATCGGCGTAGACGGCGTAGTTGCGCGAGCCGGCCATCGTGGCCACGACGGGCGCGAGCTCGTTCGTCAGCCGGGTGGCCCGCGGGTCGGCCCCGAGGGCCGTGTACTCCGCGGCCGTCCCCGGGAGCTGCACGTGCAGGACGTCGAGGTAGCCCGGGCCGCAGCGCGTGCCCGTGTCGAAGCGCACGGTCCGCGCCCCGCCGCCGGCGGCGGCCACGAGGTCCGAGATCGCCTTCGCGTCGCCCTGGATGAGGTCGGCCAGCGTGCCGAAGCGGCTCGGGCGGTCGGCCGGGTGGGCGTAGATCACCTTCACCCGCGCGCCCGTGTGGCTCGCGTGCTGGACGTCGTCCCTGACCCGCAGGTCGCCGCACCAGGGGCCGCCGGCGACCTGGACGCCGTCCGTGGTCTGCAGGCCGGCGGCGCGCCGGGTGGCCTCGAGCAGCGGCGCGTCGGCCTGGGGGGCGACGGGGTCGGCATGCTCGCCGGAGGCGCCGGCGCCCGCGGCGGGCGCGAGCACGCCGAGGGCGAGGACGACGAGGGCGACAGGGAGGCGGCGGGCGGTGCGCACGCCCTCTGACTCGGCCGCCCGGCGCCGCGGGCCGAGCGCGGGACCCCGGACCTCGGCGGATGGTCGGTCCCTCGCTCTCCTAAGCTCGCGTGACGGCCGGCACGGGAAGCGGGCGCATCGGCGTGCAGGGCTCCCTGTACCGCGAGCTGCGCCGGCGCCACCCGGAGGTGCAGCCCATCCTCGCCTCGAAGGCGACGCTCGTGGCCACGAGCCACCTCGTGGAGGACCTGCTCGCCCGCAGCCCCGGGCGCAACCTCCTGCTCTCCGGCTTCCAGCACGGGCGCAACTGGGCCGCCGAGCGCGACCGCTACCTGCGTCTGGCCAGCGGCGGCGAGGTCATCGCGGTGTTCGCCGGCCGGGAGCCGCCGGAGGGCTGGAGCGTCGACCACGTGGGCGTCCGCCTGCGCGACGGGGACCCCCTCAGCCAGGAGTGGTTCGTGCTCGCCCTGGGGCCGGAGGTGGCGGTGACGCTCTGCGGCCTGGACGCCGACGACTTCGCGAGCCGCAGCCCCCAGGACGGCGAGCGGCTCTTCGAGGTCGTCTGGAGCGTCGACCCCGGCGTGGCGCGCGGGGCGGCCGGGGTCGTGCTCGACGCCGTGCGCGAGAGCGCGCCCGAGCGTGTCGGGGAGGTGGGCTCCGCCCTCGCCGGGCTCGCGCTGCCGGACGCCGCCCAGGCGGCGGCGGTGGCCCGCGGCGCCGACCACGTCGTCGCCGGGCTGCTCGACCGGGTCGAGCGGCTGCGCGGGCGCGAGCGCCGGGTGGAGCGCGAGGCAACGAGGCGAAGACGGAGTTCCTCTCGCGCATGAGCCACGAGCTGCGCACGCCCCTGAACGCGATCCTCGGGTTCACGCAGCTTCTCGAGCTCGACGCGGGCCGCAGCGAGCGCGACCTCGAGAGCCTGCGCCGCATCACCCACGCCGGGCGTCACTGCTCACGCTCATCGACGAGGTCCTCGACCTCTCGCGCATCGAGACGGGGCGCCTCGTGCTCGCCATCGAGACCGTCGACGTCGCCGAGGTCCTCGAGGAGGCGCTGGCGCTCATCCGTCCCCTCGCCGACCGGCGCCGCATCGCCCTCGTGGCCGAGTGGGGCGAGC
>JALYMR010000322.1 GCA_030773615.1 Actinomycetota bacterium | reverse complement strand
GAAAGATTCGTCCGCTGCGGCGCCTACGGTGCCGCGCCCTATGCGCCTCATCGTCGTGCGCTGCACCATCACCTACACGGGCCGGGCGACCACTCGGCTCCCCGAAGGCGTCCGCCTGCTCATGCTCAAGCGCGACGGGAGCTGCCTGGTGTTCGACGATGGGGGCCAGTCCGTCAAGCCGCTCAACTGGATGACGCCGCCGACCGTGGTCGAGGAGGGGCCGGGGCGGCTCGTCGTGCGCAAGCGCGGCGGCGAGGACCGCCTGGACATCCGGGTCGCCGAGGTGCTCAGCGACCAGAGCTTCGACCTCGCGGTGGAGGCGGGCCTGGCGAAGGACGGCGTGGAGGCCGACCTCCAGGCCGCGCTGGCCGACGCGCCGGGCTGGTGCGGGGAGGGCTTTCGCCTCGTGCGCCGCGAGTGGCCGACGGACATCGGCCCGGTGGACCTCATGTGCCGCGACGGGGGGGACGCCTGGATCGCGGTCGAGGTCAAGCGCACCGGGACGGTCGACGCCGTCGAGCAGCTCACGCGCTACCTCGAGCGCCTGCGCCGCGACCCAGCGCTCGCCGCCTGCCGCGGCGTCCTCGCCGCGCAGGCCATCCGGCCCCAGGCCCGCGTGCTCGCCGAGGCGCGCGGCATCGCGTGCGTCGAGGTCGACCTCGAGGTGCTTCGCGGCGACCGCGCGCCCGAGCTCACGCTCTTCGACGGGCTCCTCCCGCTCTCCGCCTGACCGGGGCTGGGCTACTCGCTGCCGGTCGCGCCCCCCGACGCCCGGCCGATGCTCTCGTCATGGAGCTGCCCGGCCGCGGTGGCCCGGATCGCCGCGTCGGGCCCGGGCCGGTCGAAGACGAACATCTCGACCAGCACGTCGGGATCGAACATGACCTGCGACTGGTAGGTCACCACCTTGCGCCCCGTCAGCTGCTCGACCAGCCCCGTGAGCCGCTCGGTCATGGCGTTCTGGAAGAGCTGCCGGAACTGCCGGACCTGGTCGGGGTGGCCGAACTGGAGCATGGTCCGCTCGGCGGTCGTGATCCCGTCGCGCATCACGACGAGCAGCAGGTCGTCGAGCAGGTACGACCTGGCCTGCGTCGGCCCCTTGCCGTAGAACTCCTTCTGCGCGCGGACCATCTCGTTCGAGATCCGCGCGAGGAGCCCCTGCCCCCGCTGCTCGTCCCTGTCGTTCGCGCCTTCGGTGCCCATGCACGGATCGTAGACGCCTGGCGGGTGAGCGCGGGCGGGGGCACGCTGCCCTGCCGTGTCGGGTCCGAGCCCCTAGAGACGCGCGACCAACGCCCCGAGGGCCGTGGCCGCGTCGCGCACCGGCGGCCCGTGGCCGAAGACCGCCAGGCGGGGCTCCAGCGCGGCGAGGCGCCGCATGGACGCCGGTTGCGCTCAGGGTCGAGGGTGAGCAGCGCGGGCGGCTCGCGCAGGCCGGGCTCGAGGCGCAGGGAGCGCAGGTTGAAGAACGCGTCGCCGCACACGAGCAGGCGGTCGGCCTCCCGCCACAGGGCGACGTGACCGGGCGAGTGCCCGGGCGCGTCGACGACCCGGAAGCCGCCGACCTCGTCGCCCTCGTGCAGTCGCCGGGCGACGGGCACGGAGGGCAGGCGTGCGGGGGGGATCCACCGGCGCGACGGCACCGCGCGCCCGGCCTCGACGGCCGGCGCCTCGCCCGCGGGGGCCCAGAACGGCACGCCGAGCGCCTCGCACACCGCGCGCGAGCCGCCGACGTGGTCGGGGTGCGCGTGGGTGATCGCGTGGGCGCGCACGGCGTGGCCGGCGAGCAGTCCCGGGAGGTGCTGGCCCATCCCGGGGGTCCCGGCGTCGACGAGCACGTCGCCGAGCAGGTAGGCGTTGACCGCCGAGCGGCGGAACAACGGGATCTGCCAGGCGTCCTCGGCGAGCCGGCGCACCGCGGCAACCTAGATTGGGGCCATGGCCGATGCGCCCGTCCTCACCGAGCGTCGCGACGACGTCCTGCTCGTCACCCTCAACCGCCCGGAGGCCCGCAACGCGATCGACCTCGCGCTCGCCCAGGGCGTCGCGGCGGCGATGGACGAGCTCGACGGCGACGAGGCGCTGCGCCTCGGCGTCCTCACCGGCGCGGGGAGGGGCTTCTGCGCGGGCATGGACCTCAAGGCCTTCCTGGCCGGCGAGCGCCCCTGGGTCGGCGACCGGGGCTTCGCCGGCCTCGTGGAGCGTCCCCCGCGCAAGCCGCTCATCGCCGCGGTGGAGGGCTTCGCGCTCGCCGGCGGGCTCGAGGTCGTCCTCGCCTGCGACCTCGTCGTCGCCTCGCAGGGGACGAGGCTCGGCATCCCGGAGGTCAAGCGCTCGCTCGTGCCCGCCGCCGGCGCGCTGCTGCGCCTGCCCCAGCGCCTGCCCTACGCCCTGGCCATGGAGCTCGCCCTCACCGGCGACCCGATCCAGGCCGAGCGCGCCGCCGAGCTCGGCCTCGTCAACCGCCTCACGGAGCCCGGCCGCGCCGTGGAGGGCGCCCTCGACCTGGCGGCCGGCATCTCCCGCAACGGCCCGGTCGCGGTGCAAGCCGCCACGCGCCTGCTCCGCGGCTCGCGCGAGTGGACCGAGGCGGAGTTCTGGCGCCGGCAGGACGAGATCGCGCTCCCCGTCTTCGGCTCCCTCGACGCCCAGGAGGGCGCGAGCGCCTTCGCGGAGCGACGCGACCCCGTCTGGCGCGGGCGCTGACTACTCCCCCCACAGGGTGACCGTCAGGCGGCGCGGGCCGCCCTCGTCGCGGTGCTCGCAGAGGTAGACGCCCTGCCACGTCCCGAGCGCGAGGCGGCCGTCGGCCACGGGCAGGGTCAGGGACGGCCCGAGGAGCGCCGCCTTCACGTGGGCGGGCATGTCGTCCGGGCCCTCGACCGTGTGGGTCCACCCGAAGTCCTCGGGGACGGCGTCGTCGAACCAGGTCGCGAAGTCGCGGCGCACGTCCGGGCTCGCGTTCTCGCTGAGGGTGAGCGACGCCGAGGTGTGGCGCAGGAAGAGGTGGGCGAGCCCGACGCGCAGGGCACGGAGCTCGGGCAGGGCGCCCATCACCTCGTCCGTGACGAGGTGAAAGCCCCGCGGCCGCGGCCGCAGGGTGAGCGTCCGCTGGGTCCAGCTCACGCGATCAGCCGGGCCACGCGGAGGTCGACCCGGTCGCCGCGGAAGGGCACCGCCTCGGCCTCGAGCAGCGCGCGCTGGCGCTCGCCCTTGGCCAGCGAGCCGTCGGCGCGCACGACGCGGTGCCACGGCACCCCGTGCTCCTCGCAGGCCTGCAGGACCGCGCCGGCGAAGCGGGGCGCGCCCGGGCACACGTCGCCGTAGGAGCGCACGAAGCCGGGCGGGATCGCGCGCACCCGGCGCAGGACCTCCTCGCTGCGCGCCGCCACGGCGCGAAGGCTACGCTCGCGCCGTGCGCCGCGGCACCTTCTCCGTCGTCGCCCGCGACGCGGCCACCGGCGCGCTCGGCGTCGGCGTGCAGTCGCACTGGTTCTCCGTGGGGTCCGTCGTGTCCTGGGCGCGGGCGGGCACCGGCGCCGTGGCCACCCAGAGCGTGGCCGAGCCTGCCTACGGGCCTCACGCGCTCGAGCTCGTGGCCGGGGGGCGGTCGGCGTCCGAGGCGCTCACCGCGCTGCTCGCCGCCGACGAGGCGGCCGACGTGCGCCAGGTGGCGGTCGTCGACGCCGCGGGCGGCGTCGCGGTCCACACGGGCGACGGGTGCATCCCGCTCGCCGGCCACCTGCGCGGCGAGGGCTTCAGCTGCCAGGCCAACATGATGGCCTCCGCGCAGGTGTGGGAGGCCATGGCCGCCGCCTACCGCGACGTCGCGGACGCCCCGTTCGCCGAGCGGCTCGTGGCCACCCTCGACGCGGGCCAGGCGGCCGGCGGCGACGTGCGCGGCGAGCAGTCCGCGGCGCTCCTCGTCGTCCCGGCCGCCGGCGAGCCGGCCTGGCGCCGGGAGGTCGACCTGCGGGTCGAGGACCATCCCCGGCCGCTGGCCGAGCTGCGACGCCTGCTCGTCCTGCACCGCGCCTACGGGCTGGCCACGCAGGGCGACGAGC
>JALYMR010000321.1 GCA_030773615.1 Actinomycetota bacterium | reverse complement strand
CTCGTGCACCCCGACAACTCCGTGACGGTAACCGACGACGGCCGCGGGATCCCCGTCGCCCTCCACGAGGGCGAGGGCAAGTCGGCCCTCGAGGTCGTGCTCACCGTCCTGCACGCGGGCGGCAAGTTCGGCGACGGCGGCGGCTACAAGGTGTCCGGCGGGCTGCACGGGGTCGGGGTGTCCGTCGTGAACGCGCTCTCGGAGCACCTCGCCGTGGAGGTGCGGCGCGACGGCCACCGCTGGTACCAGGAGTACGCGCGGGGGCGGCCGCTGGGCCCGCTCGAGCGGGGCGAGCCGACGCAGGAGACGGGCACGAGGATCACCTTCGTGCCCGACGCCGAGGTCTTCGAGGACACGGAGCTCCAGTTCGACGTCCTCGAGCAGCGCTTGCGCGAGACCGCGTTCCTCACCCGCGGCCTGCACATCACCCTGCGCGACGAGCGGGGCGAGGGCAAGGAAACCGAGTTCCGCTACGACGGCGGCATCGAGGACTTCGTGGCGCACCTCAATGCGAACAAGGACACGATCGGGCGCAGGGTCGTCTTCTTCGAGGGCGAGAGCCCCGAGGGCCAGGTCGAGGTCGCGCTCCAGTGGAACGCGACCTACCAGGAGTCCATCCACAGCTTCGCGAACAACATCAACACGCACGAGGGCGGCTCGCACCTCTCCGGCTTCCGCTCGGCCCTCACGCGCACGCTGAACGCCTACGCGCGCAAGGAGAGCATCCTCAAGGCGAAGGACGACAACCTCTCCGGCGAGGACGTCCGCGAGGGGCTCACCGCGGTCATCTCCGCGAAGCTCGCCGACCCGCAGTTCGAGGGCCAGACGAAGACGAAGCTCGGCAACCCGGGGATGGAGGGGTTTGTGGCCTCCGTCGTGAACGCGGGGCTCGACCGTTTCCTCGAGGAGAACCCGCAGGACGCGCGCGTCGTCGTCCGCAAGGCCGTCCAGGCCGCCCAGGCCCGGTTCGCCGCGCGCAAGGCCCGCGAGATGAGCCGCAAGAACGCGCTCCAGGTCTCGAGCCTGCCGGGCAAGCTCGCCGACTGCTCGGAGAAGGACCCGGCGCTCACGGAGCTCTTCGTGGTCGAGGGCGACTCCGCCGGCGGATCGGCGAAGCAGGGGCGCGATCGCAACACCCAGGCGGTGCTCCCCCTGCGCGGCAAGATCCTCAACGTGGAGAAGAGCCGGATCGACAAGGTCCTCCAGAACCAGGAGATCCAGGCCTTCATCACCGCGCTGGGCACCGGGGTCCGCGACGAGTTCGCCATCGAGAACCTGCGCTACCACAAGATCATCCTCATGACGGACGCCGACGTGGACGGCGCGCACATCCGCACCCTCGTGCTCACGCTGCTGTTCCGCGAGATGCGCGAGCTCGTCGAGCAGGGCTTCATCTACATCGCCAAGCCGCCCCTCTACAAGCTGAGGCAGGGGCGGTCGGAGCGCTACATCGAGAAGGAGTCCGAGCTCGAGGAGATCCTGCTCGCCGACAAGCTCGACCGCATCGAGGTGACGGATCGCGACGGCCGCGCGTTCCGGCTCACAGAGGCGCGCTGGCAGCGCTTCGGCCGGCTGCGCAAGCAGTACGAGGGCTGGGCGTCGTCCCTGCGCGCGGACTTCGGGCACGACCTCGTCGTGTTCCTCGAGGAGAGCGCGCTGCTCGACGCGCAGGTCGGCTCGGCCGACGAGGCCCTGACGCTGCTCGGGCGTCCCGACGCCGAGGGTGAGCCGTACGACACCCGCGTGCTCGAGGCGGACGGGCCGGTGATCGCCGTGCGCACGGTCGAGCGGCGCAGCGGCTTCGCCCGCGTCCACCGCATCCCGCGCACGCTGTTCGAGGCGAACGACTACAAGCAGTTCCTGCGGGTGCACGGGCAGCTCGTGGAGCTCGCCGGCACGCCGCCGTTCCGCGTGCGCCTCAAGGACGAGCTCGAGGACGCGCTGTCCTTCGAGGCGCTGCGCGACAAGGTGCTCGCCGTGGCCCGCAAGGGGGTCACGATCCAGCGCTTCAAGGGGCTCGGCGAGATGAACGCCGACCAGCTCGCGGACACCACGATGAACCCGGCGAGCCGCACCCTCGCCCGCGTCGGCGTCGACGATGCGGCCGAGGCCGATCGGATCTTCTCCATGCTCATGGGCGACCAGGTCGAGCCCCGGCGTGAGTTCATCGAGGACAACGCCCGCCTCGTCAGCAACCTCGACGTCTAGGGAGGGGGGCGAGCATGGCCATCGACATCATCGGCGGCGGCAACATCGAGCCGCGCGCGCTCGAGGACGAGATGCGCACCGCGTACCTCGACTACGCGATGAGCGTCATCGTCGGGCGCGCCCTGCCGGACGTGCGCGACGGCCTGAAGCCCGTACACCGCCGCGTCCTCTATTCCATGTCCGAGCAGGGGCTGACGCCGACGCGGCCCTACGTGAAGTCGGCGCGCATCGTCGGCGAGGTCATGGGTCGCTACCACCCGCACGGGGACACCGCGATCTACGACACGCTCGTGCGCATGGCGCAGGACTTCTCGATGCGCCACGAGCTCGTCGACGGGCAGGGCAACTTCGGCTCCGTCGACGACGATCCGCCGGCGGCCATGCGCTACACGGAGGCGCGCCTGGCGCCCATCGCGCTCGAGATGCTGCGCGACCTCGACATGGACACGGTGGACTTCGCGCCGAACTACGACGGCTCCACCACCGAGCCGCTCGTGCTGCCCGCGCGGTTCCCGAACCTACTGGTCAACGGCTCGTCGGGCATCGCGGTGGGCATGGCGACGAACATCCCGCCGCACAACCTGCGCGAGGTCGTCGACGCCGTCGTGGCCATGATCGACGACCCCGGGGTCTCCACGACGGAGCTCATGCGGCACCTCGAGGGCCCCGACTTCCCCACGGGCGGCATCGTCGTCGGGCGCCAGGGCATCCTCGACGCCTACGAGACGGGTCGCGGGCGCGTGCGCGTGCGGGCGAAGGTCCACACGGAGGACCTGGGCCGGGGGCGGGAGGCCATCGTCGTCACCGAGCTGCCCTTCATGGTCAAGAAGGGCGGCGAGGGCGGCCTGCTCACGAAGATCCGCGACCTCGTCAACGAGAAGAAGCTCGCGGGGATCTCGAACCTCGAGGACCACAGCTCGAAGCGTGGCGGCATGCGCGTGGTCATCGAGCTCAAGCGCGACGCCGACCCCGCCGTCGTGCTCAACCAGCTGTACAAGCACACGCCGCTGCAGAGCACGTTCGGGGTGAACATGGTCGCTCTGGTGGACGGCGTGCCCCGCACGCTGCCGCTGCGCAAGGTGCTCGCGAGCTACGTCCAGCACCAGCGCGAGGTCGTCGTGCGCCGGGCGAAGTACGAGCTCGGCGTCCTCGAGCGCCGCGTCCACATCCTCGAGGGCCTGCTCATCGCCCTCGACCACCTCGACGAGGTCATCGAGCTCATCCGCGCGTCGCGCGACCGCGAGAGCGCCCGGAACGAGCTCGTCGGGCGCTTTGAGCTCTCCGAGCGCCAGGCCTCGGCGATCCTCGATCTGCGGCTCTCCCAGCTCACCGCGCTCGAGGCCGACGCGATCAAGACGGAGCACGCCGACAAGGTCGAGCGCATCGGCGAGCTGCGCGAGCTCCTCGGCGACGAGGGGAACGTCTTCGCGCTCATCAAGGACGAGCTGCGCGAGATCGCCGAGCGCTTCGGCGACGAGCGCCGGACCCTCATCACGGAGTCCGAGGACGAGATCGACATCGAGGACCTGATCGCCGACCGGCAGATGGTCATCACGATCACGAAGTCCGGCTACATCAAGGCCCTGCCCCTCGACACCTACCGCCAGCAGCACCGCGGCGGACGCGGCGTCACGGGCATGGACATGCGCGAGGGCGACTTCATCGAGCACCTCTTCGTGTGCTCGTCGCACGACTACCTGCTCTTCTTCTCGAACCGGGGCAAGGTCTACCGCTCGAAGGTCTACGAGCTGCCCGAGATGGGTCGCACGGCGCGCGGACGCGCGCTCGTGAACGTCCTGCCCCTGCGCGACGGCGAGCGCGTCCAGTCCGTCCTGTCCACGCGCGACTACACCGAGGGGCGGTACCTCGTCTTCGCGACCCGCCGCGGCGTCATCAAGAAGACGGAGTTCGGCGCGTACGACACGCCGATCAAGGCGGACGGCATCATCGCCGTGAACGTGCGCGAGGACGACGAGCTCGTCGCCGTGCGCCGCACGAGTGGCGACGACGACATCCTCATGGTCTCCCGCGACGGCCTCGCCGTGCGCTTCAACGAGGACGCCGCGCGGCCCATGGGCCGCGACACCTCGGGCGTGCGGGGGATGACGATCGAGGGCGCCGACAACGCCCTGCTGGCCATGGACGTCGCCCGCGACGACCAGGAGCTGCTCGTCATCACGAGGGGCGGGTTCGGCAAGCGCACGGGCGTGGCGGAGTACCGCAAGACGAGCCGGGGCGCCAAGGGCGTGCAGACCATCCGCTTCAGCGAGCGGCGGGGCGGGCTCGCTGCGGCGCTCGTCGTGCGTCCGCACCAGGAGCTCGTGCTCATCTCCCAGGGCGGCATGGTCCAGCGCACGGGCGTGCGCGGCATCCGCGAGACCGGGCGCGCGGCCCAGGGCGTGCGCGTCATGAACATCCGCGAGGACGACGCGGTGAGCGCCGTCGCGCTCGTCGTCGAGTCCGAGTCCGAGGTGGCCGAGCTCGACGAGGCCGTCGTGGCCGAGAGCGGCCCCATCGAGGTGCACGCCGACGGGGACGAGGAGCTGCCCGCCGAGCACGCGCCGGACCCTGCGGCGCTGCTCGACCCGGAGCTCGCGGAGGCGGCCGAGGCGGCCCTCGACGACGACAGCGCGCCACGTGACGGAGCAGGCCCGGACGCGTAGCGCCCCCGTCTCGTGCTGCTGCTACATTCCGCTCACCAGAGAAAGGAGGTGGTCCTAATCGGTAGTTCGAGTTCTTGCGGGACCCTGGAGGTGACCGGCCGCTAGGTCGGTAGTGCTGGATCCGATCCAGCGAATCCAAACCGGGCCACCCCTGAGTCGGGTGCCGGACCTGGTCCCACCGGCCGTCAAGCCAGTCCGCTCAGGCCGCAAAATCCAGCGCAGTATCGGGAGGGGCGCCACGTTCGTGGCGCCCCTCCTTCTTTGTGGGGCGCGCGTGGGCGGCGCCGGCGCGCCGCTACGCCCGTCGGGGCTGCGTGGAGGTGGCCATCGCCTCGGGCAGCCAGGGCCGCCACGCGGTGGGGATCGTCGGGCTGGCGACGTGGATGAAGATCTCCGGCTGCGGGATGCGCGGGGCCCGGCGGGGGTGCATGCCCGCGCGGTCGGGCAGGTGGTCGCCCTTGCGCCGGTTGCACGGCGCGCAGGAGGCCACGATGTTCTCCCAGGTGGAGGCGCCGCCCTTCGAGCGGGGGATGACGTGGTCGACCGTGAGGCTGGCGCGTGACCCGCAGTACTGGCACTCCCACCCGTCGCGGGCGAACACCGCCCGGCGGGTGATCTTGCGCCGGTGCGTGTCCCGGGGCACGCGCACGTAGCTCACGAGCCGGATGACCATCGGCCGGGGGAGCGACCCGTGCTCGGAACGCAGCTCCCAGCTCGCGTGCTCGACGAGCTCGGCCTTCTCCTTGAGCAGGAGCACCGCGGCGCGGCGCACCGTGCACACGTTGATCGGCTCGTACGTGGCGTTGAGGACGAGCACCCGGCCGTTCGCCTTCAGGCCGACGGCAGCCTGTCCGTGCCGCTGGTGCTCGCGCGGCACGGACTCCGCTGGTCCTGGTGGGGTGAGGACGTCACCCATCGCAGGAGGAGTCTACTCAGCGGGCCGCGGGGTACGAGCCGAGCACCCGCACGGCCTGGCAGTGCGCCTCGAGGGCGGCCACCGCCTCTTGCACCGGCACCTCGGAGAGGCCGCCCTCGCAGTCGACGAAGAAGCGGTAGTGCCCGAGGCGGCTGCGCAGTGGTCGCGACTCGATCTTCGTGAGGTTCACGCCGCGGAAGGCGAACTCCGACAGGCAGCGCACGAGCCAGCCGGGGCTCGCGTCCCCCTCGCCCCAGAAGGCCAGCGACGTCTTCCAGGGCGCCGCGCCGGCGGCGGCCGTGCCCCTTGGCGCGAGCCAGACGAACCGCGTCGCGTTGCCCGGCTCGTCCTCGACCCCCTCGGCCAGCACCGCGCCGCCGTAGAGCTCGGCCGCCCGGCGGGTGCCCAGCGCGGCGCTGTCCTCCCGGGCCACGGCGGCCCGCACCGCCTCCGCCGTCGAGCTCGTGGCCACCCGCTCGGCCCCGGGGAGCCGGTCGTGCAGGAAGCGGGCGCACTGGGCGAGCGGCTGGGGGTGGGAGAGCACCCGTCGGACCTCGCTGAGGGCGGCGCCCGGCCCCGCGACGAGGTGCACGGTCACGGGCAGGACCGCCTCGGCGACGACGACGACGTCGTCGCGCCCGGCGAGCGCGTCGAGCGTCGGGGCCACCGGACCCTCGATCGCGTTCTCGATGGGGACCACCGCCCGCTGGGCGTCGCGCGCGCCGACGGCGGCCACCGCGTCGGGCACGGTGGGCACGGGCACGAGCTCGACCTCGCGCGCGGCGGCCGGGACCCCGGCGGGGGGTGGTGCAGCCCTCGCGGCCTCCTCGGAGAAGGTGCCGGGCGGGCCGAGGTAGGCCACGCGCATCAGGGCGAGGCCAACCGGACCGCCTCTTCCTCCTCGGGCGAGAGCTGGTGCTCGCCCCGGCCCTCATGGACCTGCTTCGCGTACAGCCGGGCCTGGTCGCGGTGGTGCAGGGAGGAGAGCACGACCCCCGACCGGGTGGCGTCGAGCAGGGCGATGGTGGTCGACTGGCGCCCGGCGAGCTCGTCGTAGGCGTCGTAGCGCACGACCCCCAGGCGCGAGAACGTCCGCTCGAGTCCGCGCTCGGCGTCCGCCAGACGGGCGGTCAGGGCATCGGCCCTCCCGGTCAGTCCCGCGTCGAGGGCGCGGAAGGCCGCCTCGAGCTCGACGACGTGGTGCACGAGGTCCTCCGCGTCGCGGTCCCCGAGCAGGACGCGCTGGTCGCGACGCAGGGCACGCACGCGCCAGGCGGTGGCGGCGGCGAGGACGAGCGCCGCGCCGGCAAGCGCGCACCCGGCCAGCGCGACGATCCCGAGCGGGCTTGCGAGCTGCATCTACGGCTGGGTGAAGATGACGGAGTAGGTCTGCTCGTTGTTGTCCACGGTGCGCTCGCCGGCGACGCGCTCCACGGCCACCTCGACGGTCGTGTTCACCCCCGCCGGCGGCGCGCGCTCGAGCCGGACGGGCACCGTCACGGTCTGGTTCGGGGCGGTCTGGTCGACGACGCGCGTCACGGTGATCGGGGCGCCCTCGCTCGGGCGCACGACGAGCTGCACGCGGACGTCCTGCTCCTCGTTCGTGCCCTGGTTCTGGAAGGCGACCGTGAACGTGAGGTCGGGGGCGAGGGGGACCTCGGCAGCAGCGTCCGGGCTGAGCCGCGTGTCCCCCACGGTGACCGACGTGAGCCCGTGGCCGTGCGCGCCGGGGGCGGGCTCCTCGCCGGCGCTGCCGGTCGCGCGCCCGCCGATCCGGTCGGCCACGACCTCGGGGTTCAGCCAGGCGAGGTCGCGGAAGACCTGGCTGCGCGGCACCCGCGCCCCCTCGACCTCGGCCTCCGCGAACTCCTGGCGCAGGAAGGCCTCGACGCGCTGGGTCCACACGACGTCGGAGGCGAGGAAGGCCTGGCTCTGGGCCGTGATGCGCCGGGTGGCCTCCTCCGCGGGGGCCTCCTCGTCGCCGCGGGCGGCGGGCAGGTCCTGCGCGATCTGGCCGATGCCGTCCGCGCGCAGGTCGAGGGCGAGCACGAGGTTCTGGTGGGCGGCGCGCATGTCGTCCGGCGCGTCGACGGCCCGGGCGCGCTCGGCCAGCGTCTGCGCCCGTACGCGCAGCTGGTTCATCTGGGTCTGCTGGTCGATCGGGTTCAGGTCGTCCTGGTCGAGCAGCCGGTAGGCGTCGGCCACGACGTCGCGCGACTCGCTGCCCAGGCCGGCGACCTCGCGGTTGTAGTCGCGCAGCGCGTTGCGCTGCGCGCTCGAGACACAGGAGCTGATTCCGAGGATGAGCAGGATGAGGACGAGCAGGGCGATGCCCGCCGCGACGAGGCGCCGGACCCGGAGGGTCTGGGGGTCGACGGGGCGCCCGCCGCCCACCGCGTTGGCGCCGCGCGTCCGCCGGGAACGCGCCGACCGCGGCTCGTCACCCTCGTCGAAGAACGCCATCCGCCGCGCAGTATGCCTGGCGGGGAGGACGCGTCGTCGACGCAGGAGGGCGTTACCCGCCGGCGAAGGGTCCCGGGTGGACCAGCTCGCCACCGCCGAGCACCCTCGGGCCGGGGCGCTCGCGCTCGGCCGCTACCGGCTCGTGCGACCGTTGGGGGCCGGGGGGATGGGCACGGTGTGGCTCGGGCACGACGAGCGGCTCGACCGGCCCGTCGCCGTCAAGCGCGTCCCCGCCGACGGGGCGCGGGGCACCAGCCGCGGCGGTCGCGAAGCGCTCACCGCCGCCCGGCTCGCCCACCCCGCGATCGTCGCGCTCTACGAGGCCGGGGAGGAGGGCGGGGCGTGGCTGCTCGTCTCCGAGCTCGTGCGCGGGCCGACGCTCGGGGAGCTGCTCGCCGACGGCGCGCTGTCGGACCGCGACGTGCTGCGCATCGGGGTCGCCCTGTGCGATGCGCTCGCCCACGCGCACGAGCGCGGGGTCGTGCACCGCGATGTGAAGCCCTCGAACGTCATCTGCCCGGACGGCGACGGGCCGCCGGCGAAGCTCACCGACTTCGGCATCGCCCGGCTCGCGGACGCCGAGCCGCTCACCCACACCGGCGACGTGGTCGGAACCCTCGCGTACATGGCCCCCGAGCAGGCCGCGGGGCTGCCCGCGGGCCCCCCGGTCGACGTCTACGCCCTGGGCCTCGTGCTCTACGAGGCGCTGACCGGGGAGAACCCCGTCCGCGCCCCCGGCGCCGCCGAGACCGCGCGGCGCGTGGGGCGGCGGCTGCCTCCGCTTGCCCGCGCGCGCCGCGACCTGTCCCGGGCGCTCGCCCGGGCCCTCGATGCCGCCGTGGCGCCCGCACCCGAGG
>JALYMR010000320.1 GCA_030773615.1 Actinomycetota bacterium | reverse complement strand
CTTCGTCGGGCCCCGCGTCGGGCTGCGCGGCCCCCGGAGCGTTGTGCAGGTCCTCGCCCACCACGACGACCACGTCCACGTGCGGCTGGGGGCGGGCTGGAGGCCGGGGACCGCCCGACGCACCGCCATCGGCGGATGAGCGGGACGCGCCAGGCTGGACGCATGACCTATAGCTTGAGATCAAAGGCACCGTTAGCGTGAGCGGCCCGGTTCGCAAAGCGACCGGAGCGACGGCCAGCAGGCCGCCACCCGAGCGAGAGGTACGACGATGCGGCGAATCTTCCGAGGTGCTGTCCTTGCGTGCTGCGCGGTCGCGGCCGGGGCCGCGATGGCCATGCCCGCGGAGGCGGCGATCCGCTCCGGGTCCGCCTCGGACAGCCGTGACTTCTCGACCTCCGTCGGCGAGTGGACGGAGAGCGCGATCGACGCGCGGCGCGTCGAGGTCCGCTACGACGAGCAGCTCGGGCGCATCGACGCCACCGTGCGCCTGAAGACCTCGCTGCGCACCCGCTACTGGGGCGGTGACTTCAAGCTCTCGCTCGGCTCGAGCCGCGCGGGCGAGCCGTGCCGCGCCGACCGGCCCGGGTCCGTGCACCTGCTCAACAACCTCTCGTGGGACATGACGTACGACATGGGGGCGGACCTCGTCGACCCCGCGGGGAGCCTCGTGCACGTCCTCTCCGAGCCCTCCTTCGCCGTGCGCGAGGAGTTCCCGAACTACGTCTTCACCGTGCAGAACGCCGCCCTCGCCGGCCTCGAGGCCCGCTGCGTGACCGGCATCTCGGTGGGCGCCGACCGCGTGCACGGGTTCTCCCTGCGCACCCAGGGCTAGGGCGGCCCGCGACAGGGGGCGCGGGGGGCACCGGGGGCGGCGGCTTTGCGTGCACTCCCCCCGGGGTAAGGGGGCGGTGTGGTCGCCCGTCGCCGCCTCGCCACCGCCCTCGCCGCGCTAGCGGCCCTCGCCGCGCTGGGCTGCGGGGACCAGGGCGCCGAGCGAGAGGCGTTCCCCGCCGTCGACGCCCAGGAGGGCGCGCTCGCGGACTCCGTGCCGCTCGACGACGCGGCCCAGGTCGCCGAGGCGCAGGACCGCATCGAGCAGGTGTGCCTCGGGCTGCTGACGGGGGTGGAGGCCGAGCGCCAGCTCGACCTCGCCGTCCGCGAGCTCGTGCAGATCTACCGCGAGTACCCGCAGGCCTTCTACGAGAGCGGCGACATCGACAGGCGCAAGCTCATGCCGGCCGTCCTGCGCGACGACGCGCTGATCCTGCGCCGATGCGGCCAGCCGACCGCCGCGGCCCGCCTCGAGCAGGCCGTGCGGCCCGAGGACCGCGACGCCTAGCTAGGCGGCCGCCGGCCGGGCGGCCGGAGCGCGCAGCTCGGCCAGCGTGCTGTCCGTCCAGCGCAGGGCGTCGCGCAGGAGGGCGCCGAGGTGCGGGTCCGCCTCGCCCTCGCCCCGCTCGAGCCGGATGACCCGGGCCAGGACGTCGCCGTGTCGCCCGGTGCGGTGCACGATGGCCTCCTTGACCTCGTCCGTCAGGGGCAGGCGCTCCATGATCGCCTCGAGCGGTGTCTCGAGCAGGACGTCGAGGACGCTGAACAGACCGACCATGAAGTGCGCGTCGGGGTCGCGGGCACCGGCGGCCCGGGCGAGCAGCTCGCAGAAGCGCGCGCGCACGAGGCCCTGGCCGAGCGCGGGGGCGTGCGTGCGCCCGGCGTCGGAGAGGGACACGAGGAGCGCCCACTGCTGCACGGTGCGCGGCCCGGCCAGGACGAGCGCCTGGCGCACGGACGACACCTGGTGCGGGAGCCCGACCGCGGCCGAGTTGATGAAGCGCAGGAGGCGCAGGCCGAGTCCGGGATCGAGCACGATCGCCCGCTCGAGGGCCTCGACCGAGGCGTCCCCGGAGAGCGCCGAGGCCGAGCGCAGGCGGTCCAGCGCGCCCGTCGGCGCCTTGACCCCGTGCAGCGCCCGCGGGCGGCAGAAGAAGAAGCCCTGGAACAGGTCGATCCCGAGCCCGAGGCAGGCGTCGTGGTCCTCCGCGGTCTCGACCTTCTCGGCGACGAGCCGGACCCCGCGCCCGCGCAGGGCCTCGGCGGCCTGGGCGACGCCGTCGAGGCCGAGCGCCAGCACGTCGAGCTTCACGTAGGTGGCCAGGTCGACGAGCGGGTCGAGCTCCGGGCGGGCGACGAAGTCGTCGAGCGCGAGGACGTGGCCCTCGGCGCACAGCGCCCGCAGCCGGTCGACGAGGGCGCCGTCGACGTGGACGTCTTCGAGCACCTCGAGCACGACCCTGCCCGCGGGCAGGGGGAGGGGGTCCACGGCGAGCAGGAAGTCGCCCGGCACGTTGAGCCAGACGGGCAGGCCGCCGCCGACCGTCTCCAGGCCGAGGTCGGCGAAGGTGGCGAGGAGCACGTCGGCGGTGGCCCGGCTTCCGTCCGAGACCCCCGCCGTGCCGTCCGGCGCGCGGAACAGGAGCTCGTGCCCGTGGCACGCGCCCGTCGCGTCGACGATGGGCTGGCGGGCGAGGAGGACGGCGGGGGCGGTCGCCGGGCCCGACGCGAGGGGCGGGCTCGGCACCCTCGGCGAGGGCGGTTTCGGGAAGCGGCGCAGGAGGCTCATGTTGGTTCCGTCCTCATCGGCGCCACCCAGCCCCGACTTGAGCGGGCGCCCCGGGCCCTGAATGCGGAACGGCCCGCGGGGGAGGCGGGCCGTTCCAGGGGAGGAGAGAACTGCTATGTGATGGTTCTGACTTGTGGATCGATGAGGGAAGCTTGGGCCGTGCGGTGTGCGCCCCGTCGCCGAGCCCGTGGGCGGCGCCGTCAAGCGATGAGATCATGGTGCTCGGCGCGCGGGGAGATGACTGTGACGTGGCTCACAGGGTTCGGCTCGACGCGCTGCTGACCGAGCGCGGGCTCTTCCCCTCGCGGGCACGGGCCGCCGCCGCGGTGCTCGCCGGGGAGGTCCGCCTCGGGACGGACGGACGACGGGCGGCGAAGCCGGGGCAGCTCGTCGACCCGGGCCTCGCCCTCGCCGTGGACGAGCGTCCGCGCTACGTCTCGCGCGGCGCCCACAAGCTGCTCGCCGCGCTCGACGCCCTGGGCGTCGAGGTCGCCGGCCGCTGCGCGGTCGACGTGGGCGCGTCCACGGGCGGGTTCACCCACGTGCTCCTCGAGCGCGGGGCGGCCCACGTCGTGGCGCTCGACGTGGCGTACGGGGAGCTCGACTGGGGGCTGCGCAACGACCCGCGGGTGACCGTCCTCGAGCGCACGAACGCGCGCGCCCTGCGCCCTGAGGACCTGCCCTACGCCCCGGACCTCGTCGTGGCCGACGTGTCCTTCATCTCCCTGCGCAAGGTGCTGCCGGCCGTGCTCGGCTGCGCCGCCCCGCGCTTCGACGCGCTCGTCATGGTCAAGCCGCAGTTCGAGCTGGGGCGCGAGCGGGTGGGTCGGGGCGGCGTGGTCCGCGACCCCGCCGAGCGCCGCGCCGCCCTCCTGGAGGTCGCCGAGGCCGCCCGGGCGCTGGGCACGACGGTGCTCGGCTTCGCGCCGTCGGGCCTTCCCGGCCCGAAGGGCAACCGCGAGACGTTCGCCTGGCTGGCCGAGGCGGGCCGGCCAGGCGGGGTGGACGACCTCACCGCGGCGCTCGCCGAGGTGGACGTCTAGGGGCGCAGGCGCCGCGCCGACCAGCGGGCGGGTCCGTCGGGCGGCGCTGGTAGACCATGCGCGTGCTCCGCGAGCTGCGCGTCGAGAACCTCCTGCTCATCGAGGCGGCGCACCTGCGGCTCGCCGGGGGGCTCAACGTGCTCACCGGCGAGACGGGCGCGGGCAAGACCGTGCTCGCCCACGCGCTCGACCTCCTGCTCGGGGGCCGCGCCCGTCCCGGGATCGTGCGCCCGGGCGCGCGCGAGGCGTACGTGGAGGGCGTCTTCGACCTGCCCGGGGCGCTGCGGGGCGAGCTCGGCGAGCGGCTGCCGGCCGACGCCGAGGAGGTCGTCCTGGCGCGGCGGGTGAGCGCGGAGGGGCGCACGCGGGCGCTCGTGTGCGGGCGCTCGGCGACGCTCGCCGACCTGCGGGCGGTGGCCGAGGCGCTCGTGGCGTTCTACGGCCAGCACGAGCACCGGCGGCTCACGCTGGCCTCCGCCCAGCTCGAGGTGCTCGACGCGGCCTGCGGTCCCGAGCACCGGGGGCGGCGAGCGGCGACGGCCGCGGCGCACGGGCGCGTCCGGCGCCTCGAGGGCACGCTGGCGGGGCTGCACGAGCTCGCGGGTGCCCGCGAGCGCGAGCTCGACCTCCTCGCCTTCGAGCTGCGCGAGATTGAGGAGCTCGGGCCGAGCGAGCGCGAGGAGGAGGACCTCCTCGCCGAGCGCTCCCGCCTGCGCCACCTCGAGGCCCTGCGGGCGGCGGCGCTCGGCGCGGTGGCAGCGGCGGGCGGGGAGGACGGCGGGCCGGGCCTCGCGGCGCTGCTCGGGCCGGCCGAGCGCGCGCTCGACGCGACGGCCGGCGTGGACGCCGAGCTCGACGCGCTCGCGGAGCGCTGGCGCGCGCTCGCGGTCGAGGCCGACGACCTGACGGCGGACCTGCGGCGCTACGCGGAGGGCCTCGACGCGGGCGACGCGGGGGGCCCCGGGCGCCTTGACGCGGTGGAGGAGCGCCTCGGCGCGCTCGAGCGCGTCAAGCGCAAGCACGGGGGGAGCGTGGCCGCCGTGCTCGCCCACGCGGAGGGCTGCCGGGCCCGTGCCGAGGAGCTCGAGGGCGCGGAGGTCGCGCTGGCCGAGGCGACGGCCGCCCTGGCCGCCGCACGCGCTGAGCTCACCGACCGCTGCGCGGAGCTGCGCGAGGCGCGGCGGCGCGCCGCGGGCCCGCTCGAGGCCAGGGTGCGCGAGCGCCTCGCCGCCCTGGCCATGGAGGGCGCGAGCTTCGCCGTCGCGCTCGCCGAGCGCGAGCCGGGGCCCACGGGCGCGGACGCCGTGGACTTCCTCATCGCGCCGAACCCCGGGGTGCCCGCCGCTCCCCTGCGCGAGACGGCCTCGGGCGGAGAGCTCTCCCGGGTCATGCTCGCGCTGCTCGCGCCCGCCCGCGTCGGGGGCGCCGGCGCCGGGGGGCGCACGCTCGTCTTCGACGAGGTCGACGCGGGGATCGGCGGGCAGACCGCGCGCGCGGTGGGGGAGGCGCTGCGCGAGCTCGCGGAGGGCGGGCAGGTCCTCTGCATCACCCACCTGCCGCAGGTCGCCTCGCTCGCCGACCGGCACTTCGCCATCCGCAAGGACGCCAGCAGGAGCCCGGCGCGCACGACGGTCACGCAGCTCGAGGACGGCGCGGTGGTCGGCGAGCTCGTGCGCATGCTCGGCGCCGACGCGGGGGACCTCGTCGCCCGCCGCCACGCGCAGGAGCTGCGGCGTGCGGCCTAACATCATGAGGAGCTCCATGCATTCACGCCCGAAGACCCGCTTCATCTTCGTCACCGGCGGCGTGGTGTCCTCGCTGGGCAAGGGGATCGCCGCGGCCTCCATCGGCCGGCTCCTCGTGGCCCGCGGCCTCTCCGTGAGCCTGCAGAAGTTCGACCCCTACGTCAACGTGGACCCGGGCACGATGTCGCCCTACCAGCACGGTGAGGTGTTCGTCACCGAGGACGGCGCGGAGACCGACCTCGACCTCGGCCACTACGAGCGCTTCACGAGCGCGAACACGAACCGGGCGTCCAACGTGACCACCGGCGCCGTCTACAACTCGGTCATCCGGCGCGAGCGCCGGGGCGACTACCTCGGGGCCACGGTGCAGGTCGTCCCCCACATCACGGACGAGATCAAGCAGCGCATCCGCCTCCTGGCGGAGACGAGCGACGTCGACGTCGTCATCACGGAGATCGGCGGCACCGTGGGCGACATCGAGTCCCTGCCCTTCCTCGAGGCGATCCGCCAGTTCCCCGTCGACGTCGGCCGGCGCTCGTGCATGTTCATCCACCTCACCCTCGTGCCCTACATCGGCCACGCGGGCGAGCTCAAGACGAAGCCCACCCAGCACTCGGTCAACGAGCTGCGGCGCATCGGCATCCAGCCCGACATGCTGCTGTGCCGCTCGGAGGGCGCGCTGAGCGAGGACATCCGGCGCAAGATCGCCCTCTTCGCCTCGCTGCCCGTCGACGCCGTCGCCTCCGCGAAGGACGTCGACGACATCTACAAGGTCCCCCTGTGGTTCTCCCAGCAGGGCGTGGACGCCACGATCTGCGAGCACTTCGGGCTCGACGTACCCCCGCCCGACCTCACGGAGTGGGCGGCGATCACCCGCCGGGCCGAGCAGGCGACGGAGCCCGTGCGCATCGCGCTCGTGGGCAAGTACGTGCGCCTGGCCGACGCCTACCTCTCCGTGCTCGAGGCGCTGCGCCACGCGGGGGCCCATCACGGCGGCAAGGTCGAGATCGACTGGATCGACTCGGAGGCGCTGGACGATCCGGGCACCGCGAGCGCGCGGCTGGCGGGGGCGGACGGCATCCTCGTCCCCGGGGGGTTCGGCGGGCGCGGCATCGAGGGCAAGATCCAGGCCGCCCGCGTGGCCCGCGAGGAGCGCATCCCGTTCCTCGGCGTCTGCCTGGGGATGCAGATCGCCGTCTGCGAGTTCGCTCGCGAGGTGGCCGGCATGGAGGGCGCGAACTCGACGGAGTTCGACCGCGAGACGCCCTACCCCGTCATCGACCTGCTCCCCGAGCAGAAGGAGCTCGCCGATCTGGGCGGCACGATGCGCCTCGGGGCCGACCCGGTGAAGCTCCACGAGGGCACGCGGGCCCGCGAGCTCTACGGCGAGGCGGTCATCTACGAGCGCCACCGCCACCGCTACGAGGTGAACATCTTCCTGCGCAAGCGCCTGGAGGCGGCCGGGCTCGTCGTCTCGGGCACGTCGCCGGACGAGCGGCTCGTCGAGGTCGTCGAGCTCGAGGACCACCCCTTCTTCGTGGCCTCGCAGTTCCACCCCGAGTTCAAGTCGCGCCCCGAGCGCCCCGCTCCGCTGTTCCGGGAGTTCGTCGGCGCCGCCGTGCAGCGCAGGGCCGCGCAGCGCGAGCCCGTCGCCACCGCGTGAGGCCGGCCTCGGAGGCCGAGCGCCGCCGGCTGAACGAGACCTTCGCGGCGCTGTGCGCGATCGCGAGCCCGTCCGGGAGCGAGCGGGCGTGCGCCGACCGGGTGACGGCGCACCTGCGCGGGATGGGGCTCGAGGTGGCCGAGGACGAGGCGGGCAACCTCCTCGCCCGCCTCGGGGCGCGCGGGGATGGGTCGGCGCGCTCCGTGCTGCTCTGCGCGCATCTCGACACGGTCGGGGTGGAGGGGCCGATCGAGCCGGTGCTCGTCGACGACGGCTGGGAGAACGCCGGGCACCGGGCGATCCTCGGGGCGGACAACAAGGCGGCGGTCGCCGTCCTCCTCGAGCTCGCGCGCCGGTGCACGGCGGAGCTCCCACCCGTGGGGCTCGAGCTCCTGTTCACGGTGCGCGAGGAGGTGGGGCTGGCCGGCGCGCGGGCCTTCGACCGCGACCGGCTGGAGAGCGAGTTCGGCTTCGTGTTCGACCACGCGAGCCCGATCGGCGAGATCATCGTCGCGTCGCCGACCTTCTATCGCTTCGAGGCGACCTTCCATGGCGTGGCCGCCCACGCCGGCATCCGTCCCGAGGCCGGGCGCTCGGCGGTCCTCGCCGCCGCGCGCGCGGTGTGCGCCCTGCCCCTCGGGCGCCTGGACCCCGAGACGACCGCCAACCTGGCCCGGATCGAGGGGGGCGGACCGGGCACGAACGTCGTCCCCGACCGCTGCGCGATCACCGGGGAGTGCCGCTCCGTCGACGACGCGCGGGCCGAGGCGCTCGTGGGCGAGATCGTCGACCGCATCCACGACGCCGCCAACGAGCCCGACGAGGCCGTCGACGTCGACGTCGTCGTCGAGCGGCTGTTCGGGGGCTACCGCCAGCGCGACCCGTCACCGGCCCTGGCCGCCGCCGAGGCGGCGCTGCGCGCGTGCGGCCACGAGCCGCGACGGGTGACCACCGGCGGCGGGTCAGACGCGAACGCCCTCGAGGCGAAGGGCCTGCACTGCGTGAACCTGGCCAACGGGACGGAGCGCAACCACCAGCCCGACGAGCGGGTGTCGGTCGCTGCGCTCGAGGGCATGCTCCACGTGTCCATGGCCCTGCTCGAGGAGTGTGCGCGTGCCTGAGTACCCCGAGGAGATCGACGGCGAGACGATCTTCGAGGGGCACGTGTTCGCCGTGCGCCGGGGGCGCTACCGGCGGGCGGGCGGCGCTGAGGTCCAACGCGACGTGGTGCTCAGCAGCGGCGCCGTGGCCGTCGTGGCCTACGACGACCGGCACGTCTACCTCGTGCGCCAGCCCCGGGAGGCGATCGAGCGCTCCGACGTGCTCGAGCTTCCCGCCGGGCGCCTCGACGTGGAGGGCGAGGCACCGCTGGCCACGGCCCAGCGCGAGCTCGCCGAGGAGATCGGCATGGCGGCCGACGCCTGGCTGCATGCCACGACGTACTTCTCGAGCGTGGGCTTCACGAACGAGGAGGTGAGCATCTTCCTCGCCACCGGGCTGTCGCCCGCCGACGCCCAGGGGACCAGGGAAGCCGGTGGGGCCGCTCACGAGGACGAGGAGATCGAGATCGTGCCCTGGCCGCTCGACGAGCTCGACGGGGCCATCGACGCGGCCGTCGACGCGAAGACGCTCGTCGGCCTGCTCTGGCTGCGCCGGGCGCGCGAGGCCGGGGGCGCCACGGGGACGTAGCGCGCGACGTCCGTGAGGGCGAGCGTGCAAGCGCAGGGCGCCGCCGGGCCGCGGCGAAGCGATGGGGGATGGCCACCCTCGCGACCCAGCCGTTCGCGCACCTCGTGCTCGACTTCCTGGCCTACCTCGAGTTCGAGCGCAACCTGTCGCGCAACACGCTCGAGGCCTACCGGTCCGATCTCCTGCAGCTCGGCGCCCACCTTGAGCGCCACGGGCTCGGGGCCACGGAGGTCCGTCACGAGCACCTGGCCGCCTACCTCGCCGAGCTGGCCACGGGCGACGAGGACCGCAGGCCCGTCGCTGCGGCCACGCTGCAGCGCAAGGCGGCCTGCGTGCGCTCGTTCTACCGCCACCTGCGGCGCGAGGAGCTCATGGAGGGCGACCCGACCGCCGACCTGCGGGCGCCGCGCAAGAGCCAGCGCCTGCCCCAGGTCCTCACCCGGGGCGAGGTCGCGCGCCTGCTCGCGGTGCCCCGCGGCACGGAGCCCGCGGCCCTGCGCGACCGGGCCCTGCTCGAGGTCATGTACGCCTGCGGCCTGCGGGCCAGCGAGGCGATCGGGCTCGAGGTCGGCGACCTCGACCTGCGGGCGGGGATCCTGCGCGCCCGGGGCAAGGGGGCGAAGGAGCGTCTCGTGCCCGTCGGCCGCGAGGCGGTGGGCGCCCTGCGCGCGTACCTCGACCGCGGCCGCCCGGTCCTCGCCGGCGCCCGCGACGAGCGCCACCTGTTCGTCAACCGCCGCGGCGGCGGCCTGACCCGTCAGGGGCTCTACAAGATCGTCCAGCGCCATGCCCGGGCGGCGGGCCTCGCAGACCGGATGAGCCCGCACACGCTGCGCCACACCTTCGCCACCCACCTGCTCGCCGGCGGCTGCGACCTGCGCTCGCTGCAGGAGATGCTCGGCCACGCCGACATCGCCACGACCCAGATCTACACCCACCTCTCGGCCGAGCGCCTGAAGGACGTCTACCGCGACGCGCACCCGCGGGCGAAGGCGGCGCAGGGCGTGCGGCCGACGGCCCCCTAGGGCTTCGGCGTCAGCCCGGCCTCGCGTCGCCGTCGGCGCAGGATCACCGGCATGACGTAGGTGATGGCGGCCAGGGCGACGAGGCCGGAGACCAGCACGACCGGTAGGAACAGCGAGACCCGGACGAGGAGCGCGCCGGCGACCGCGCCGCCCAGCCGGGCCGCGATCGTGGCGAGCTGCCACGCCGGCCGGGCGAACCCCCTGCGGGTGAGGCTGAGGTCGGCGGCCAGCCCGGTGATCGTCGAGGTCAGGACGTTGGTGCTGGCGTCGGGCGCCGACAGGCGGCGCACGGTGGCGCTGCGCAGTCCCATCGCGGCGGCGAGCACGCCGATCTCGAGCAGACGGGGATCGGACCACAGGGCGTCGACCACGCCCGCGGCGACGAGGGCGGCGAGGGCGACGAGCGTCGCCTCGATGCCCAGCGCCTTCGCGAACCAGCGACGGTGGCGGTCGCTGAGGCGCGCGGCGAGCCTCCCGCCCGCCGCCGCCCCGGCGACGAAGGAGCACAGGGAGACGATCGGGGGCAGGGCGGCGAAGCCCTCCGTGCCCGCCAGCGCGAAGCCGAGCGTGACCACGTTGCCGGTCTGGAAGGCGGTGAAGACGCGCTGCAGGCCGAGGAAGCTGACGGCGTCGATCACCCCGGTGGTGAACGTCAGCACGAGCAGGACGACCGGCAGGGTCGGCCGTGGAGGGTCCGAGGGCGGCGACCAGCCCGTCCTCATGCGCATCGCGTCGTCGTCGCCGCGCACCGCGTCCGCGAGCCTTCGGGCGAGGGCGCCCAGGCGGGGCCCGCGCACGCTCAGCCCGCCCCGCTCACGCCGCCCGGCGCCCCGTCCGTCGACCCGCCTCGTCCTCCCTCATCCCCGACGGGCGCCCGTCGGCTAGGACGTGAGGGCGCGCCGCTGGCCGGTGTCCATGTCCTCGCTGTCGGCCTCGCGCGCCCTGTCCTGGCCGTCCGAGCGCGGGGAGCCCCGGAAGCAGTCCTTGCGGACCGCCATGTGCGCCCCCTTGACGCCGTCGACGACCTGGGTGACCCGCAGGTCCCCCGCCAGCGAGCAGACGGAGTAGGCCTCGTCGCGGGAGACGCCCCAGCGGCGCTGCAGGAACCCGATGGTCTCCAGGACGGCCTGCTGGACCGCCTGGTCGAGGTCCTCGTCGAAGCCGTGGCAGATCCAGTGCTCGGGCGTCTCGAGCACCGGCGTGTTGATGGGCATGTCCTTGCGGAGGATGAGCTGCAGGGTCGCGTTGACGTGGGCCTCGATGGCGGTGCCGTTGACCTCGCCGTCGCCCTGGGCGAAGTGGGTGTCGCCCGCCCAGAACAGCGCTCCCTCGTGGTTCACCGGGTAGTACATCGTCGTCCCCACGACGTACTCCCGGTTGTCCACGTTGCCCCCGTGGGCGCCGGGGGGGATGGTGCTGACGCGCTCGTCGCCGGCGGGGGCGACCCCCGCCGTCCCCATGTGCAGCCGCAGGGGGATGGTCACGTTCGGCAGCGCGGGGAGGCGCTGCACCGAGGCGGGCTCCGTGATGAAACCGGGGTGCTCCAGCGGGGGGTTGGGGAACGCGTACTGGAAGACGGCGCGCGCCACGCCCGCGTCCACGTCGGCCTCGTAGATGATGACGCGCTCCGTGCGGCCGAACTCCTCGTAGAGCAGGCCCCAGTTGGCGAGGAAGTTCGATCCGTAGGGCAGTCGCGGCTCGAGCTTGAGCACCCGGCACTCGAGCGTGTCCCCCGGTTGGGCCCCCTCGACGTGGATCGGGCCGGTGACGATGTGCACCCCCGGCCGCCGCTCCTCGCGGGGGATGCCCTCGTAGACGGCCCTCACGCCGTCGTCCATCATCAGGTCGGGCGCGTCGCCGGCGTGGTGGGCGAGGCACTCCAGGAGGACGATGTCGCCGGAGGCGACGCGCCGGACCGGGGGGACGGACGGATCGAACGCCCCCCACTGCACCGTCTCGGGCGTCGCCCGGACGAGGTGGGTGGCGATGCCCTCGCGGGCCCAGAGCGGGTCAGACGTGCGGAGCATGCGGACCTCCAGGGGGTCGGCCGGGCCTAGAAGAACGTGACCTCCCCCCGGAGCAGCCCGACGATGACGAGCCCGAGCCAGGTGCCGATGATCGCGAAGATCCCGCCGAGGACGTTGGGCGCGGGGATGGGCGCGCGGAGGGTGGTGTACAGGAGGCCGGTGATGAGCCCGACCAGCGAGGCGAGGAGCTCGGTCTGCCCGATGCCGATGTGCTGCTCCATGGTCTGTCCTCTCTCTATTCGGCGAGGTGCTGGCCGGGGGGCACGTCGACGTCCGCCCCGGCCCTCGGGGGCCGTCCGATCGTCGCCTCCTTGCGCACAACCTGGACGATCAGCAGCCCGACGAAGGTGAAGATGATGGCCAGGATCCCGCCGAGCACGTTGGGGGCGGGGATCGGCAGGTCGAGCAGCGAGTAGATGAACCCGGTGACCAGGCCGAC